>NZ_JBPWAP010000039.1:0-51306 GCF_051776705.1 Bacillus cereus group sp. BceL291
TTTGATTCATATTCATAAAAAACACGTCACCCTTTCTCATTAACATAAGAAAATAGTAACGTGCTTTTAACTTCAAAAATAGTCTAAATCCTTAAGTTGATGGATGTGGGGGACCGCCACATCGCTATCAAGGTAAGAAAATACAACATCAATTATAGTAGAGGTTATTTCTTTTTTTAGGCTACATGTAGGGAATTTAAAGTTTTGCATATGAAATAAACCTAACGGGTTTATATTTTTGAAGTATGTTGATACAGGTATGATTCTGAAAGATCTTGCAGATGCTACCCTTCGATAAAGTGATAATACTGCACAAAATCTTATTCTTAAACAATTAGGTGGGCCTAATGAATTCCAAAAATCAATGAGAGAAATAGGAGATACCGTTAAAAATACTGAACGTTTTGAACCAGAGTTAAACGAAGTGTATTCAGGAGACACCCATGATACTAGTACCCAAAAGACATTAGCTGCTAGTCTTCAGGTTTTTACGCTAGGAGATGTGCTTTCATCTGAGAAACGGGATTTATTAATAGATTGGATGAAAAGGAATACTACGGGAGACAACTTAATTCGTGCTGGAGTTCCAGGAGGGTGGGAAGTAGCTGATAAGACTTGTTCGGAATCTTATGGAACCCGAAATGATATCACAATTGTTTGGTCACCAAATAATTGTGATACTTTCTAAACATGATAAAGTGGATGCTAAATACGGTGATAAGCTTATTGCAGAAGCAACAAAGATAGTGTTAGAAGCTTTAAAAGTGACAAATAAATAATAATAGTAATTAGTTATTAATATTTTCCCGTTTATCCGTCACAATACTGTGATGGTCTTTTTGTGTATTTTAAAAAGAATCTACTTAAGTAAAGAAAAAAGATAGAAACAATCCCTATTGAAATTATTAATTAAGTAACAACAAATATACGCTTTATTGGATACTTATTGCATTTAAGGGGGTAGGTAAGATATCATCTTTTTTACATAAGTAAAATATTAAATAACAAATGGACTTTAGAAATTGCGCCTAAATTAAAGGAGAGTATGTTATGAATACAATCATGATTGTAGAAGATGATATGAAAATTGCTGAATTATTGGGAACTCATATTAAAAAATATGGATACCAAAGTGTTATTATAGCGGATTTCGAAAATGTCTTAGATATATTTCAAGAGGTAAAACCAGATGTAGTGCTATTAGATGTAAATTTACCTAATTTTGATGGTTATTATTGGTGTCGTCAAATACGAGCTATTTCTACTTGTCCAATTATATTTTTGTCTGCAAGGAGTGGAGAGATGGATCAAGTTATGGCTTTAGAAAATGGTGGCGATGATTACATTACAAAACCTTTTTATTATGAGGTTGTAATGTCTAAAATCCGTAGTCAACTCAGAAGAGCATACGGTGAATATGCTCCTAAAGTAAAAGAACGAATAGTTGAGCAATCGGGATTATTCCTGTTCCCAGAAAGAATGGAACTTCAATTAAATGATAAGACAACTTTACTTACTAGAAAAGAAACAACTTTATTAGAAATATTAATAACAAAGTCTCCGCTCCTTGTAAAACGTGAAGTGATTTTAGAACAACTATGGGATAGTTCATATATAGACGAAAATACATTGAGTGTAAATATAGGTAGAATTAGAAGGAAACTGCAAGATTTAGGTATTGAAAATGCACTGGAGACAGTTCGTGGTGCTGGATATCGTTTACATGCTACTTGGGAGAAGGAAGGAAAGGAATAATGAAATTATTTTTACAAGAACATATTCCACTCATTTGCTATACATTTGCCCAATTGCTTATCATTCTTTTTATATATTGGTTCGATGGTTATCCACATATTTTGACAGCATTATATTCTGTATTTTTGGGTATTTTTTTATTAATGGGTTATTTAATATATCGTTATTATAGTCATCGTTCATTCTACAAGCGTCTATCAACACCAATGGAAGCTTTAAATGAATCAATAAAAGATAGTGATTTGACGCCCTTATCAATGGCCTTAGAAACATTACTACAAACTCAATATCAATATTATCAAAACCAATTAAAAAAATGGGAACGAAAACAACAAGAACAAATGACTTTTATGAATCAATGGGTTCATCAAATGAAAACACCTCTTTCTGTTATTGAGTTAATTACACAAGATGCAGATGACTCTCGATTTGACAGTATTAATGAAGAAACGGAAAGAATCAAAAAAGGATTAGAAATGGTCTTATATGTTGCTCGTTTAGAAACATTTGAACAGGATTTTCATGTGGACAGATTGCAGTTATTAGGAATGATTGATTCTGCTATTCATGAAAATAAACGTCTATTTATACGTAGTTATGTGTATCCAGAGGTAAAAGTAGATCCGAATCTTATTGTAGAAACAGATAAGAAATGGTTTCGATTTATACTCAATCAAGTACTGTCAAATGCAATTAAATATTCATCCAGTAAGAAAGAAAAAGTAATAGTATCGCCATGTTCAAAAGGGCGAGCAATTATTTTGGAAGTAAAAGATTATGGGGTTGGTATTCCTACTGCTGATTTACCACGTGTTTTCAATCCATTTTATACTGGAGAAAATGGTAGGAAATTTAAAGAGTCTACGGGAATGGGATTATATCTTGTTAAAGAAGTATGTGAAAAATTAAATCATGAGATTGAGCTAGAATCTGAGGTGGGTAAGGGAACAAAAGTTAGAATCATATTCCCGTATGCATCTCGTTAACCGATGAAAGGTATACTTTTCATCGGTTTTTCTTTTGAATCTTACAAACTTGTTAGATAAATGTTAGGGAAATCGATATGAGGCATACTATATATAGGTTACACTTCATGTATCGAAAAGAGAAATGGAAGGTGAAATACTTGTGGAGATACTACATGTTTCAGATTTAGGGAAGGTTTATCCTGGGAAAATTTCTTATACAGCATTATCCCATATTGATTTAAAAATAAACAAAGGTGAATTTGTAGGAATTATGGGACCATCTGGGAGTGGTAAAACAACGCTATTAAATATGGTGTCTACTATAGATGCTCCAACATCAGGAGAAGTATTAATTCATGGAGAAAATCCATATCTGTTATCTCCAAATCAGCTGTCTTTATTTCGAAGACGAGAATTAGGGTTTGTTTTTCAATCATTTAATCTCCTTAATACATTGACAGTGAAAGAAAATATTGTTCTTCCACTTACGCTTGATGGTGTCAGTCCTAGAGAAATGGAGGGTAAAGTAGAAGCTATTGCTAAAAAACTAGGGATAACTGAAATATTAGATAAACGTACGTATGAAATTTCTGGTGGGCAGGCACAAAGAACTGCAATCGCACGTGCTACTATTCATAATCCGAAATTATTACTTGCGGATGAGCCTACAGGAAATCTGGATTCAAAATCTGCTAGTGATGTGATGGAATTATTGACAAAGCTTAATAAAGAAAATAGCACAACGATGATGTTAGTGACACATGATGCAATGGCTGCAAGTTATTGTGATCGAATTGTGTTTATCAAAGATGGACAGTTATACAATGAGATTTATTGTGGAGATAATCGCAAAGTATTCTATCAAAAAATTCTAGAGGTTTTAGCATTATTAGGAGGAAATGCAAATGACTTTTCGACAGTTCGCATTTAATAACGTTATTCGTAGTAAAAGAACATATTTGGCTCATTTTTTAAGTAGTACGTTTGCTATTATGATTTTCTTTACTTATGCATTACTTGCATTTCATCCTAATTTACAAGGCGATCTTGCTGCCAGCAGTGTAACAATAAATACATTCGCAAAGTCAGGATTACAGATATCGCAGGGGTTAATATTTTTCTTCTCATTCTTTTTTATCCTATATTCTGTAAGTGCATTTTTAAAAACAAGAAAAAAAGATTTTGGAATTCTAATGCTACATGGGATGTCACGTTCACAATTGAACAAATTAGTATTTATTGAAAATATAATAATTGGTATCGCTTCGATTTTAACAGGAATTACAATTGGAATGGCGTTCTCTAAGTTTATCTTAATTATGAGCAACCATCTGTTAATGATTGATAAAGGACTCCCATTTTACATGCCCTTTAAAGCAATTGGAATAACATTTGGAGCTTTCTTCTTATTATTTTTATTTATTTCACTTTTCACTTCTCGACTAGTAAATGTAGAGCAATTAGTAGAATTAATAAAAGCAGAAGAAAAGCCAAAACCTGAACCCAAAGCATCCCTTTGGCTATCTTTGTTCGCACTAATTTGTATGGGATTAGGATATACGGCTGTTTTCCATAGTGTTAACGCAATTCATTACAAGGATGTGAAATATGTATTATTCATGATGGCGACAGGGGTGAGCTTTGTTGTACTTGGAACGTACTTCTTATTTACACAGCTTAGTGTGTATGTATTACGTGCATTAAAGAAAAGGGAAAATATTTTCTTTAAGAAAACAAACATACTCACCATTTCAGATTTAGTGTATCAATTAAAAGATAATGCAAAAATGTTTTTTATGGTTACTATTATATCTGCCGTTGCCTTCACAGCAGTGGGGACTTGTATGGGATTAGGTAACTCAGCTATGGCTGAATCGAATAGTCCCTTTGCATTTTCTTATAAGTCTTATAATAATAATCCTTTAGAAAAAGAGCATCTAAAAAAAATAGAAAGCGAACTCAATAATGGTAGGTTTAAATTCAAGCAAGTAGCTTATTCAACAAAACAAAGTCGAGATACTCTCTATGATAATAATATATTATCAACCGTTATAAAATTAAGTGATTATAATAAGTTAGCTAAGGCATTTGGTTTTGAAAAAGAAAGCTTAAAAAATGAAAATGATAGTCTTGTCATACCTTCAAGAAAAGTTGCTAATACAAAATCAAATCAAAATAACCTTCAATTGTTGTATAGAGATATGAAAAAAGATATGCATGTAAATAAAATACTTACTCCGAAAGAATTACAAGATACAATGGTAACGATAATTATTGTACCAGACGCTGTATATAATCAAATGATAGCAGATCCAGAGAATCACTATTTTGAAACCACTATCAATGGTTTTATTGTGAAAGATTGGGAGAAAACAAAAAAAGTTGCGGAAAATCTTTTAGCTGCTTTTCAGAAAGATAATACAAGTAAAATTGAGGATATAGTAGACAACGGAAAATATACATTTTCGACTTTAATTCTTAAATGGATAGTGATGAAGCAAAGTTTTGGACTTGCATCTATCATGAGTGTATTAATAGGCATTGTTTTCTTTACGTTTGCTGCAAGCTTTTTATATTTCCGATTATACACAGACTTAGAACGAAATCAGCAACAATATAAAATGATAGCAAAAGTTGGTTTAAGTAAACTCGAATTAAAGAAAATTGTGTCACGTCAACTTGTATTACTATTCTTTTTACCCATTGTAATAGCAATTACACATAGTGTCGTTGCTTTTATGGCCTTGCAAAAGTTGGCTGATTTCTCAATCTTGGGTATTTCCGTTATAGTATTGGTTTGTTTCTTAGTTTTGCAAATTATATACTTTTACTTTGTTCGATCTCAATACTTGAAAAAAATGTATAAAACGATTTTTTGATTTAAATATAATTAAAAGAAGGAGAATATAGATTGAAAAAAAGAATTGGATTATTAATAGTAGCAAGTATTTCGATTACCATGTTAGGAGCATGTTCATTATTTGGTACAAAAGACTCTCCAGCAAATGGTCTTTCAATAGAGGTAGAGCAGTTAAATGAACAAACAAGAAATTCTATAATTGACTCATACAAAGATATAACAACCTCACAAGACTTATATCAATTAAAAGAAGGGACTATAGATAATAATAAGCTTGACATAAAGCTACCGACTAAATTTGGGGATTCTATGGATACTGCTACTAGTAATTTACTATTTATTAGTAGAACAACTGCTGAAAAAATGGTCAAAAAGGGGCTTATACTTGAAAGAGATAATAATCAGGGGGACATATCTTCAGATCCTGTGGATTCATTACCAAAATCAAAAAAAGGTGAAACTATCTTATTTGCAAATAAAGAATATAAAGACTTGAAAGAACTAACATTTGATCAGAAAAAAATGAATGTTCAATATAAAGGGGATGTATGGCTATCTCCATATCGTGGTGGATCCAACGTAATGCTATTAATTGTAGATGATACTTTATTTAAAGAAATAAATGGGAAAGAAAAAACAAGACAATTTCTATCTTTTAATAAATCTTTTGGGAATCTTAATTTAGTCAATCAGGGGAAAGAACCAGAATTAAGTAAGGAAATAGATAAATTGAATACGGCTTTAGGTACTGAGGAAAAAAGAACTGTCAATTTTGTGAATATTAAAGAAAAGTAAAAAATTCCGTCTATATGGTTAGAAATCGCCCACCATCAAGTTAAGAAAAATAAATACACCAAAACGAAAAAACTCACTTCTTATCCGAAAAAAGATGAAAAGTGAGCTTTTTTGCTTAGCATAGTAATGTTCAAAAATATTGATGGCATTACATGTCTATCAAGCTAAGAGTGGATTTTCTATGAAATTTCATTTTTCGTTGCTGTATCCCTATTAACGTTTCTGCTCCGTTACTATACAAACTCAAATTTCTTTCTCATTTTAAAGTGGAACAAATTTATTATTTAAATTGTCTATTAAATGTAATCCTATGATGCTCAAAAGCTAGGATAAAATTAGAGGTCGATTCTTTTTACATTCTATTCATGCTGATTATGTTAACATGAACCATTGTTCTAGACTGGTTATTAAACAAAGTAATATCTAATATTTAGGGTATATAACAAAAGATGATGAACAGCAAACAATATTCTTACTTTAAGGGCAGCATTATTATAAAAAATAGAGAGGAAATAGTTAGATCGAGAGTTAATCTAAGTTATTCTCATTTTAGCCAAGAAGACTCCTTCCTCAAGAAGCGTGAAGGGCCACAGCCCAGTGAGTAGGTGGGAAATGAATTGGCTTCGAACAAGGGATGGCAGTAAGCCATCTTAATTGTTCGACATACAGAAAGTGTTACTCCACTACCTAACGAATGTACGTTCGGTATATAATAGTCATATACCGAAATGGAGGTGAATCAAATAATAATTAATAAAGCCTATAAGTTTCGTATCTATCCAAATCAAGCACAAGCAATTCTAATCAACAAAACGATTGGGTGTTCTCGCTTTGTATTCAATCATTTCCTATCCTTATGGGATCACGCATACACAGAGACAGGAAAAGGCTTGACCTATGGTACATGCTCTGCCAAACTACCTGCCATGAAGAAAGAGTTTGTTTGGCTAAAAGAAGTGGGTAGTATTGCGATTCAGTCGTCTGTTCGCAACCTTGCGGATGTCTATATGCGCTTTTTCAAAAAACAAAACAGCGCACCGCGCTTTAAATCTAAGAAGAACAACGTACAATCTTATACCACAAAACAAACAAATGAAAACATTGCCGTTGTAGGGAACAAAATAAAGTTGCCGAAACTAGGCCTTGTTCGATTTGCCAAAAGTCGTGAAGTAGAGGGGCGTATTGTAAATGCTACAGTTAGACGGAACCCTTCTGGTAGATATTTTGTGTCACTATTAGTTGAAACAGAAGTACAAGAACTTCCGAAAACACATTCTTACATTGGAATAGATGTAGGACTAAAAGATTTCGCTATTTTGTCAGATGGAACGCACTATGAAAATCCGAAGTTTTTCCGATCATTAGAAGATAAGTTGGCGAAAGCACAGCGTGTTCTTTCTAGAAGAATGAAAGGATCTTCTTGCTGGAATAAACAACGAGTAAAGGTATCTAGAATTCATGAATACATATCAAATGCTAGAAAAGATTACTTGGACAAAATTTCAACTGAAATCATCAAAAACCACGATGTTATCGGTATAGAGGATTTGCAAGTATCGAATATGTTAAAGAATCATAAGTTAGCAAAAGCAATTAGTGAGGTATCTTGGTCGCAATTTCGATCCATGTTGGAATACAAAGCAAAATGGTATGGCAAACAAGTCATTGTCGTATTGAAAACATTTGCTTCCAGCCAATTATGTTCGTGTTGTGGATATCAAAATAAAGACGTTAAAAATCTAAACCTACGTGAATGGGACTGTCCTTCTTGTCGTACACGCCATGATAGGGATATTAACGCAAGTATCAATATAAAGAATGAAGCGATAAGGCTTCTAACCGCAAGGGCTGCGGGGTTAGCCTAATCAATTAGAGTTCGATAGAACTCTTTACTTAGGAATCCCTCACTTCTAAACGAAGTGAAAGTGGGGGTAGTTCAAAATCTATACATTAGGGGAAACTTACTGTTTCTGGTTAGCACACTTTTAAAATATAAGTATATTTCTGAAGGTGACCTCTATAATTTTAAGTGAATCAACAAGAGAATTGAAAGGCAGGAGAAAGTAGCATGTCAGAAAATTATCGTTCTCGAGAGGATCGACGACGAGTTAAAAAGAAAAAACAGCCAGCTGCTAAAAAACAAAAACCAAAAGGCAAAACATCATTTTTTCGTAAGTTTTTAATTAGTTGTTTATTACTTGGTATTGTGGGGTTAGTCGCAGGAGTTGCTACTTTTTTCGTTATGATCAAAGATGCGCCAAAACTTGAGAAAACAAAGCTTGTTAATCCGTTATCCTCAAAAATTTATGATAAAGATGGGAAATTAATATATGAATATGGGAAAGAAAAACGAACGAATATTATGTATGGTCAAATTCCTAAATTAGTAGAAAATGCGTTTTTAGCGACAGAAGATGCACGTTTTTACGAGCACAGTGGCGTAGACTTTAAAGGTACTGCACGTGCAGTTTTAGTCAGCCTAAAAGGGGATTACGGCTCTCAAGGTGGAAGTACGATTACGCAGCAAGTTATTAAAAATTATTTCTTATCGATGGAAAAAACGTCAAAGAGAAAGGCGCAAGAAATATATTTAGCGTATAAGCTGGAACAACAGTATTCGAAACATGAAATTTTAGAAATGTATTTAAATAAAGTTTACTTAGGAAATCGTTCATACGGAATCGCAACAGCAGTACAAAATTATTATGGTAAGGAATTAAAAGATTTAACACTACCAGAAGTTGCGATGCTTGCCGGCTTAATGAAAGCGCCTAATAACTATGATCCAACGAAAGAACAAAATATTCAAAAGGCAACAGAAAGAAGAAATGTTGTACTTAAATTAATGAATCGACATGGTTATATTACAAAAAAAGAAATGGAAGAAGCATCAAAAGTTCCAGTAACAGAAGGACTTAAGAAAGCAACTGAACAAAAAGAAATGCCATATCCTGCGTTTATGGACGCCGTTGTGAAAGAAGTTGAAAAAGAATTGCCCGATGCTAATATTGGATCTGAAGGTTTAGAAATTTATACAACATTAGACCAAAAGGCACAGGATTTTGCGGACAAGCTTTTAAATAAAGATATTATTAATTATCCAAATGAGAAATTCCAAGGGGCATTCACATTTATGGATACGAAAACAGGAGAGGTCCGTGCAATTGGTAGCGGACGTGGTGAAAATAAAGCTGTTTTTAAAGGACATAATATTGCAATTGAATTAAATCGTTCAGCAGGTTCAACGATGAAACCAATTTTTGATTACGCTCCTGCAATTGAATATTTAAAATGGGCTACTTACCATCAAATTGATGACTCTCCATTTAAGTATTCAACAGGACAAGAAGTTAGAAATGCAGATAGAAAGCATTTAGGACCAATTACAATGCGTGATGCATTGAAGACGTCCCGAAATATCCCGGCAATAAAAACTGCAAAAGAAGTAGGAATTAATAAATCAAAGAGTTTCTCTGAAAAGCTAGGTATTACATTTAATGTTGCACCGACCGAATCAACAGCGATTGGTACAAATGAAGCGTCCCCAATTGAAATTGCAGGTGCTTATGCGGCATTTGGTAATGAGGGTAAGTATACGAAGCCGTATTTTGTTAAGAAAGTTGTTTATCCAGATGGAAAGTCAAAAAGCTTTGAACAAAAAACTAAACGGGTTATGAAAGATTCTACAGCATATATGATTACTGATATGCTTCGTACTTTTATTTCATCCGGTTTGGGTACAACAGCTAATATAGGTTATTTAGATATAGCGGGTAAAACAGGTACAACAAACTATTCTTTAGAACAAATAGCACAATATAATTTACCAGAAAGTGCAACCCGTGATAGTTGGTTTGCTGGTTATACACCACAATATACGATGGCTGTATGGACCGGATATACAAAGGATAGTAAAGATGATTATATTAGTAGTAAAAATACGAAAATTGCTCAATTGATTTTTAAAGAAATGATGAGTAAGTTTGCTACAGATAAGTCGCGATTTAAAATGCCGAACAGTGTAGTTCAAGAAGGTAGCGAATTACGTATTAAAGGTGAGAAGCGTGATTCTTCTCCAAATACAATAATAGCAAATACGACTGAACAGCCGAGTGAAAATAAGCAAAAAGAAAAGCAAAAGAAACCTGAAGAATTAAAGAAACCAGAAGAGCAAAAGCAAAGTGAGCTAACTAATGGAAGTGATCGTGGAAATAAAACGCCAGTAACTAATGGAAGTGACCGTGGAAATACAGTACCACCAACTAATGGAAGTGACCGTGGAAATACAGCGCCAGCAACTAATGGGAGTGACCGTGGAAATAAAACGCCAGCAACTAATGGGAGTGACCGTGGAAATACAGTGCCACCAACCAATGGAAGTGACCGTGGAAATACAGTGCCACCAACCAATGGAAGTGACCGTGGAAATAAAACGCCAGCAACTAATGGGAGTGACCAAGGAAATAAAACGCCACCAACCAATGGGGATGGTCATGGAACGCTAACGCCACCAAGTAATGATAGGAATACAGAAGAGACTCCAGCCAATAATGGATAATAAGTAATAGGAAGAAATTTTTAGTTCTGTTGCAAATTTTAAAAAAAGCATAAACAGGTGGTTAATGAAGAATAATGTTCAGGAAGTAGCTGGTAATTGCTGAAGTTCATTGTACGTTGAAAAGGCAAAGCCTCTTTGTATAGTGATTCCAAATTTGTAAATCTTATTTAAAATAAGAATTATTATAGAAAAGGAGTGTCTGATGAGAAAGTTTTTAAGAGTAATTCTAATCTTATTGGTGATATTTGTAGGAATTATGTTGGGAAGCATAATTGTAAATAAAATATATCATACAGAGTTTAAGTCTTTAAATGAAACGGATCAAAACATGTTAAAAGAACTATCTACTATTTATAAGAGTTTCGAAGAATCGAATGATAAACTTTGGAATAAAGATTATCATTTCGAAAAAAAGCCATTAGTACTGATACATAGTAATAAAGATGGGGGATTCTTTAGACAAGAAGCTTATGCAGTTAATGTAAAAGGTGTAGAAAATAGTATTTTTGCAAAAGAAATAAAAGTCCCAAATTCTTTGCATTTACCTAAAGTCTATCGCTTAACTCGTTTTGATTTTAGAACTGTTTCTACCTGGATGCCTTGGAACTTTGGGACAATAAATATTAACGATATGGATGTATTTTATTTTAAATATTATCCTAAAATGTTTGTTAATCCAGATTTATATTTTGATTTTTCGTCTTTCTTATTACATGAGGCTTTTCATGCTTATAAACAAAAAGATTGGACATATGATTCAAATGGTGGAGAGTATATTCACGAATATCCGATAAATAAAGAAAATTATGCATTAATGGGATTAGAATTTAAGTTATTAGATAAAGCAATGGTTGATACGAACCCAGAAAATATTAATCAAGCATTATATGACTGGACAGTTGTACGTAATTATCGCTTTAAAAAATGGCCACAATTGATTGGAGAAACAAAAACGGAAGCAATAGAAGGTTCAGCACGATACTTAGAGTATCGTTATAGTAAGTTAACTGGTGGGAAACTTATGGTACTTGCAAAGAAAGAGAAGCCATATCATGTTACTTTTATGGAGGCGTTCAACTTTATTGCTAATGGACAGGCAGAATCTCCAAGGTTTTTAGAGCGGAATATGAGATATGAGACTGGCTCAGCTCTTGAATTAAGCATGGACAAAGCCAATATTCCATGGAAAGAAGCTATTGAAGATAGTGCAACCAAACAAGGGAAGACACCCTATCAAGTATTAAATGCGTACTTTAATATAAATAATACGTCTACAATTGAAAATAAGATTAAAGAAATTAAAGAAAACAATGACTATGACACGCTTTTAGAACAAGGAGAAAAATTGGTGAAAATAAGTAACGAGTAAAGAAAAAAATTGAAAAAAATCTCCTTTAAAAGGGCTAATTGAAGGGGATTCTTTTTTTATTATAGGCTATATACACTACTAAAAACTCGGTTTTAATAATTAATTTTGAAACTTAACGCACAAGTAACAAATTAATTTGCGTCCCAATGTTGTCGAAATGTACAATTTTCTTTTTTATATGATGACTCCATGCCAATTAAGCTAACATTTAAAATTTCACGTATCGCATTAATTTATAAAAAACACAACAGAATAAAAATTAGTATACATTTAAATCTTATATTGAATTAATCCACTAAATGGATAATGTATTGTTTGTTTTGGATAGACTTCTTGCGAAATATGTACCAAGGCAGTTTTTCAATTCTAATGTGGTAAGATATATATATATTAACAATAAAGGGGATGGGTAAAATAGGGGATTTACAAGAAGAAAACTATGAACAACTAAAAAGAGAAAAAAAGAACATTACTCTGGTTTTAAAAAGTGGAGTTAGAATACCAGGACAAATTGTTGGATTAGACCGTTTTACTGTTCTAATGATTGTTAATGGAAAACAACAATTAATTTATAAACAAGCTATATCCACAATTGCTATGTAAAAAATAATATTCTTAGCTTTAAGAAAAGCGAATCTATATCTAGGAGGCGTTTAATTGAACTTAACTCAAGAAAAAAAACTAAAATTAATGATGCATACTATTACTTTAGTATCTTTCATGATTCTTACTTTTTTAGGCATTACAATTTTCTTTGTCCCATTCATTTTTTATTTTATATTCAAATCTAAAGAACTTCGTATAGTAGCTATTGAAACAGGTATTTATCAGCTATTCACATGGATTATTGTATTGATCTGGAATACTTTTATAATAAGGATTTTAATGTTTTCTATGTTTCATTTCGATATGAATGAGAGTAGTTTGTCAATGATATTGTGGACAGCACCATTATATATAATCATAGTTATTTTATTAGTTTTTGGGCCTTTTAAAGGGATTATATATGTATTGCAAGGGAAAGAGTTTCATTATCCAATTATATCCAAATGGGCTGGTAAGTAAAAATAAATAAAGAAGAATCCAGCTAATTATCAATCCGTTTTTATTTTATTTGAATTGTATATTTACGGAATATAAATATATACTTTGCGCTTAAAATTTCCACTTCAATCTAAAATGTTGCAATTTTCTGTTTTATTGTGAATTTATATAAAAAGATTTGCAAAGGAACTTACTATAAAGAGCATGTATAACAAGTTTCTTCCTATTATATAGAAGATGTTAGATGATATGAATTAAAACAGAGATACAATTAGCTCAAGAAGATAAAATGTAAGGTATGAAGTATAAGGATGTAGCTGAGAAATATGATGTAAGTGTTAATACTATAAAATCATAGAAGAACAGATACCAATAAGACAGAAAAGGTGTACACAGAAAAGAAGACAGGTGCACCCATTGGGAATAAAATGCGTGGGCAATTTGGATAATAAGAACCAAAATGAGGAAACAAGAATGTCGCGGACCATGACGCTCCCACAGAATAGAATAATTTAAGAAGCGTAGAAATTAAACCATTCTACGCTTCTTCTAATTTATAAGAAATCTAATGTTTTTCTAAATTTCTTATATAAGATTTTACAGCTTGCAATAAGAATTCTTCCTGTCCCATACCAGCACCGGCTGCCATCTGAACTACTTTTTGCTTGAATTGATGATCCACATGAAAAGTTAATGGCTCTACATTACTTTTAAAGTAAATTCCTTCTACATGTGGAAGTATCGTGCCGGATTTCATATGAGAATGTAAGTATTTAATTTCCTCTTGAAACTGCAATGGATCTACTTGTAGTACAAAAGGTTTAATTTCTAATCTGATAGTATCTGATGAATTACTTAATCGCATATTTGTAACACCTAGCTCTTTATAAAATAAATTTATTAGATTATAAGTGATAGAATTAAATAGTTGAGGTTTTTTAAATGAAAAAGATAAATACCCTCGTTTTGTAATCACCGCTTTTTTATTGAAAGGTTCAAAGGAGTAATCGTGTTCCTTATAAGTGGATAGAGGAAAAATTTCTTCGTCCTCTGTAAGAATCTTGCCGTCTCCACCATTAATCTCTATTACCCTAGCGGTTTTTCCGGTATGTAGATGCTTTAATAATTGATATAAATATATATCTTCATCTTGAATCTTAGTAATAAATGTTTTTCGCTCTTTTGTTTTAGTTTTTTCATAATCAAGCATAAAAATCTCTAGATCTTCCTCATCAATAATATATACTTGTTTTCCACGTTTTTCTACCATTGTTGCGGGTAATTTTCCAGATTTAATGTACGTAAAGATAGTAGATGGTGCAACATTAAGAATTTCAGCTACTTCTTTCGTGCTAAGACCTTTAACCTCATTTTTATTTTTTAAACGTTCAATATCCTCTAAATAGAAAATCTTACTACCGAATTGCTTCCAGTTATCTTTATATACACATTCTATTAATCCATCTTTTTCTTTTTTTAAAATTGTTTGTACCGTTACTCCTAATAAGTCGGCTGCCTGTTTTGTCGTTACAGTAGGTTTTGTAATGAAAAATAAATCTTGTGTCATGAAAGGACACCTCCATAACTATCGTTTGCTAATATTTTAGGTATGTATATATCATATCAGAATCTGATTTATATTTAAAATAAGAAATAGATTTTATTAAATATTATATTCATAGTTATGGTTTTAAGATATTTTTCATTCACTTTATATGTTAATGGGTTTTTATAGTTATTTTTATTATAGAATCACTTTGAATTTTAAATAATTCACTTTTAAATGATATCTATTTATTAATAAATTATAAAAAAATATAAATATAAGTAAATGAAGAAGAATGTAGCGTTCTTACAGAAGGAAAATGAATTATCATTTGTATAATTAATAGAAGTAAAATAAAATAATAATTATAGGTAATAAAGAGAATTATATTCATAATCTTCTATAGGAGAGGTGAATTCGAAATATGAATAAAAAAAATGTAAAAGAAAATTTATTAATTATAAACAATCAAAGTGAGTATATGGATACATATGTAGAGAATATAAAAGATATCGTTCCATATCTATATAACAACAGTTATGTAGATATGGTGGAAGATAAGATGGAGGTTGCAGAAAAAGAAGGAAAGGGTAAATATACGTATTTAAGTGACATAGAAGTCATTTATCATTTCGTACATTTACAAAAAGATATGGATGAGAAGAAGAATAGAAAAGAGGATACGAAAAAGAGCTATATCTCAGAAATCTTATCATTTTGTCAGTGCATGGTGCAGCATGCAGAAGAATTTGAATTGGATGGGGAAGAGGTAAAGCAAAAGGACTCTTTATTGAAAACATTGCAACCTTGGCATATACGTAAATACAATTCGTGGTTGAAACGGGTAGAGAACGGTAGGAATGGTGACACGTATGCAGTCGCGACACTTGCAAAGAAAACAGTGCTCATTCGTTCTTTTCTAAAACATCTACATGTATTTTCTTATATTGAAAAGCCCCTTCATGAGGAACTACAGCGCGCAAATGTGAATGCGCAGGATCGGCCAAATCGGGATCTATCCTATGATGAGGTTATGAAAATTTTAGGATTTTATAAAGAAAGAGGACATTTAGTAAACTATACAATTTTACTGGCTCTAGCAAGTACTGGTGCAAGAATTCAAGAATTGTGCACCGCGAGAGTGAAAGATTTACATTATGACGGAAAGTATTGGTTAAAAGTCACTGGAAAAGGGGATAAAGTGCGTGAACTTTTTATTTCGGAACATTTATATCAATGTATTTGTGAAATGAGGCTAAGAAGAGGATGCCAAACTGTATTGGATAAAGGGGATGAGAGTCCGGTATTTATAAATCAAAGAGGAAATACTTATAACTCTAAAACATTATCGAATCAAGTAACAGATATGATAAAAAAAACAAACTTAGAGTTTCTACTGTATCGTGAAAATCCAGTAACGGCGCATACATTCCGTCATGCTTTTGCAATTATGGCAGTAGAGCAAGGGAATGCAGATTTATATCATTTAATGCAAACACTTGGCCATGAAAATATTCAAACAACTAAAATATATTTAGAAAAGCATATGAAGCGTAAAAACAACGTTGGATCTACTTTCGCTGATATGCTGGTTTGAATTTTATGTAGTATATAGGGGTGTTTAATTATGTATTTTTTACATAATTAAACAATGTATATGTTTGTTTATTTATTGTGAAGAAATATATAAATTAGGGAAATAAATAAAAATAACGAAATTCATTTTATACAGAAAAAACAGGATGATTTTAAAAAGTTATCCTAGTTTTTTTCTTAAATACACATAATTATTCATATTTCATAAAGTTAATTTGAGCTAATTATAAGTTAGCAGAATTTATATCTATTCCAATCTTGATAGTGTTAATAACATTATCAAGATTGTAGAATTAGTCTATAGAGATTATGAAACTATTTTTCATTAGGTGTATCTAATTGATGATTGATTACAGTGCTTGACTTTTTATTCATAAGTATATAGATCCCACCTATGAATGATAAGATTACTGGATAGAAAATCGCCCAACAACTAAATGAGTATACAAAAATACATATAACTAAAGATAGGAAGGCCATCCACCAACCTATATCTTGAACTTTTAATAACTTAAGAGCAGCTAGCATTGTAAAAATATACGAGGTAATAAAAATTACACTAGGGCCTTTTAGAAGCATCTCTAAATTTGGTCGTGCTATACCATGAAAAATTAAAATACAACTAAAAATTCCGCCTAAAACTAGTAAAACCCTTGTTGGAGTTTGGAATTTAGAATGTAATTTAGCAAAGAAGGAAGGGAAATGTCCTTCTCTAGCCTGAGCGTAAATCATTCTTGAAAAACCTGCAATGTTAGCATGTACAGCACTAAACGAAATGAAAATTGCTAAAATAGTGGTTATATATGTACCTATTGGTCCTAATCCTTTTGATATTAGAATACTAAGGGAAGCTATCTGGTTCTTATCACCATATGAGTGAGTCCCTATTGTTACAAAAGATATTGTAATGTACATAATTGAGATACAAATTGCCCCTAAAAATAGACTAATGGAAATATCTTTAGCAGGTCTTTTAAACTCTTCAGCTAATGGTGTTATCATCTCCCATCCTACAAATGAGAAAAAGATAATTACAGAAGAAGCTCCAACAGAAGACCATCCGTTTGGTACAAAAGGTGTAAAAGAACTTAATTTTACATAGGGGATAGAAACGACAACAGCCACAATTACTAAAAGTGAAATTATACAAATGACAAACACACTTACTTTTGATGATAACTCAATTCCTTTAATATGTAAGAGTAAAGAAGTAATCAAAATTAATGCCGCTATGCCTATAACCCCTGCATTACTTATTGGAAAAACATAGTCAATATATTGGGCACCTGTTAAAGCGATAATAGGTACTCCAATAGGAATAGATCCTAACATAATCCACCCTAGGATGGCACTCGTATTTGCATTAAATGCCATTTGAACATAAGCTGTAATTCCTCCTGCGCTAGGAATCATTTTAGCAAGACGCGCCAGAGTTGCGACAATGGGAAAAGCTAATATAGACATGATAACCCAAGATAAAAGCGAAGCTGGTCCAGCGCTATTTGCAGTAATTGAGGGTAATATAAGAATTCCACAACCCAACACAGCTCCTATGGTTAATGCAGTCCCTTGTACCCAAGTAATTGAACGTTTCAATGATTGTTGTGTCAAGATATTCAGCCTCTCTTTCGTTAATTGATATCAATTATATAAAGTTTTAAAAAAAGATAACATGCTATAATTTATGTATTAATTATAATTTTCTTAAAAAATTTAAGAATTATTAATTGTATTCTTAATTAATCAAGGAGAGATACATTAATGGATCAAACAGATTTAAAGATTCTTTCACATCTTCAGGAAAATGCACGTTTAAGTATGGTTGAAATAGGAAAGCTGGTAGGTTTGAGTTCCCCTTCTGTTACAGAGCGGGTCAGAAGACTAGAGGAACAGGGTGTCATTATAAGTTATCGTACGATTGTTAATCCGAAAGAATTAAAAAAACATATTACCGCGTTTGTTTTAATGGAACCAAGAGATTGCAACAACTATAAAAAATTTGCAATGGAACATCCAGATGTAGTCGAATGCCATCGTATTGCCGGTTTATATAGTTATTTAACAAAGGTAGTGACAGAATCAGTACATACACTCGAAGACTATATTAATTTGTGCTTAGAGTATGGAAAGCCTACAACCTTAATGGTGCTTTCTTCTCCAGTAGAACATAAATCACTTTTTACAGAGAGTGAAAAATCTTGATTACATATGAGAGATTATTCTAAAAAGATAAATATTGTGAAATGATAAAATTTAAAACTATATATTTGGTATAGTGTTAGACTAGGGCTTCGGCACTAGCTTTTCTTTCGCTTGAATATATTACTAAGTCATATATAATATGCTTATATACTTAAAAGTGAGGGAGAGAATGGCATACAGCAAGGCGCAAAATGAAGCCACAAAAAACTATAAAAAACGTAATCCAGTACAAGCGAAGTACCTTAATTATAAAACTATGGCTAGAAGTTTCATCAAGAATTTAGCCACACAAGAAGATTTGGATATGCTAAAAGAATTAATGGCAGAAAAAGAGGAGAATGACCGTGCTAGAAAATAAATTAGGTATCAAAAATCAGTTGGAATTGAATCGAGTGGAAGAACGACTATCAAAAATGAAAGCCAAAGATTTATATGATTCAGGAGAAATAAACCACATAGAAGTTGGCACATTTAAGGGTCTTTCTGACATTCATAATTATCTATTTGAAGATATTTATTTCTTTGCTGGAAAGATTCGAAAGGTTAACATAGCGAAGGGAAACTTTCGATTTGCTCCTGTTATGTATCTAAGCCATTCACTAGAACATATAAACACTATGCCACAAACAACCTTTGATGAAATCGTTGAAAAGTATGTTGAAATGAACATTGCCCATCCTTTTAGAGAAGGAAACGGTAGAGCGACTAGAATATGGTTAGATTTAATCTTTAAGAATGAAATTCAACAGGTGGTTGACTGGAATAGGATTGATAAAGAAGACTATTTACTGGCAATGGAACGCAGCCCGATTAAAGATATTGAAATTAAGTATTTACTCAAAAATGCACTAGTAGATAAAATTAATAGCCGTGAAGTATTCATGAAAGGCATTGATATTAGTTACTATTATGAGGGATATACTGAATATGATATAGAGGATTTATAAATAAAAAAGGGCTGAAATTGCCCTTTTTTTGCATTTTGAAGAGGATTTTTCATATAAAAACAGTATAAAATAGATAACACTAGGGATCCCTAGTGTTATTTGAAACTTATCTTTTATAGTATTACTTTATATAAAGATTTACAAAAGAAGTTCTTCTTTTCTGATAATAAATATTAATGAGTAATCATTAATTAATATACATAAATTACTTTATGGTTCATTCATGTATTCCTTTCCATCTACATTAATCATTTATTGCAACAGGTTTCCCGTCCAAAATAAGATGTTCAAACAAAGGCCAATATAAGTATCTTTATAATGATTTTCCAATATAATCAATGTGTTTATGAAAGGAACTCTGTGTTATTTTTGTTTTTTTACTAACTAATACAGCTTCAAACAAAGGACACAATTGCTACATACTAAGTGTAATTTATTACCTATTCAAAATTCTGTCTATTCAATCTTTCTAAAAATAAAAAAAGATTAAACTTATAAATATACAAGTTATAATGAGGGCGTCGAGACATAATTCAATACCTCTAGAGAAAATACCAAACCTCGTTTGGGTTTAAAAATTCTAAAGAACTTGCCAGTGATTTTTAAAAATTGGACATACTGCTATGATTACCATACGGAGGGTAGTGGATCAGAAGGGAAGTTTATTCAACCTTATAAAGAAAGCGTTATCAAATGAATTTTATTTTGAATTGGTCATTCCAATAACTTAGATTCAACAGTAATTAAAAATAATAAATTATGGGGGTGTTTATATGAACATGAATGTAGCATCTATTAAAGAAAAAAAGATTGTTAAATACAAAAGTTGTTTTGATGTGATTGGGCCCATAATGATAGGTCCTTCAAGTTCACATACTGCAGGTGCTTTGGCTATTGGAACAGTTGCTAATAGATTATTTCAAGGTCTTCCCAAAAAAGTTGTGGTAAAGTATTATGAATCATTTGCTGAAACCCATAAAGGTCACGGAACTGATTTTGCAATTATTGCTGGTATATTAGGCTTTGCTGCCGATGATAGCAAAGTGCTAGATGCCATTAAAATAGCAGAGTCTAAGGGAATTGACATTACCTTTATTGAAAAATCGGGTAATAGTCCTGCTGGTCATCCAAATACGGCAGATGTATATGTAGAGGATGAAAGTCGAAGTATTAGAACGATGGGTATTTCGGTCGGTGGTGGGTTGATTGAAGTCAAACATGTTGAAATCGATGGATTTAGCTTAGATCTGCAGGGGCCATTGCCAGTTGTTATTGCGATTTCGGAAAGAGCTGACTTTGAATTTGTTTTACGCAGGATCTTTAAACAATATGATGTGGAAATTAACAGCTTTCATAGTTTGGAAGATAAAACAAAATATTTATATGCATTCGCTTTGGATTCGATATTGCCTGGTAATGTTCAGAAGGAATTAGGAGATTTAGGCAATATAGCTAATCTTATTATTCTTTAGTTATATTAAGGAGTGAAAAATATGTATATGTCCATAAAAGAAATTGTGGATGCAGCTAATAAAAGCCAAAAGCCAATTTATGAATTAGCAATCGAACAGGAAATCAAACAAACTAAAACTTCTTATGAAGAAGTTTGGAGTAAAATGGAACGAAATTTAGCGACTATGCAACATGCAATAAATAAAAGTATCGAAGGCGACGGTGTATTTTCTCCAACCGGGTTAACCGGAGGGGATGCCGTAAAACTTAAAAACTATCGAGAAAATAGGAAAACTCTTTCTGGAGATTTGATGGTGTTAGGGATTCAAAGTGCTATCGGTGTTAATGAAGTAAATGCTGCATTAGGAGCTATTTGTGCAACTCCAACAGCAGGTGCGAGTGGGACGATTCCGGGAGTCCTATTTAGTATTAAAGATACGTTGCAGTTAAGTCATGAAGATATGATTCATTTTCTATTCACTTCAGCGTTATATGGAACGATAGTCGCAAACAACGCTTGTATTTCAGGAGCGTACGGAGGATGTCAAGCTGAAGTAGGAAGTGCCTCAGCGATGGCGGCTGCAGCTGCGGTAGAAGCTGCGGGTGGAACGCCACAGCAATCTTCTGAAGCTTTTTCGACCGCATTACAAAATTTACTCGGTTTAGTTTGTGATCCGGTCGCTGGTTTGGTAGAAATTCCTTGTGTAAAGAGAAACGCTATTGGAGCGACAAATGCTTTAGCAGCAGCAGACATCGCATTAGCCGGCGTAAACAATATCATCAATGCTGACGAAGTTATTGAAGCAATGTATAGGGTTGGAAGACAGATGCCTCGTGAGTTAAGAGAGACAGGTTTAGGCGGAATTGCAGCTACACCTACAGGGATTGCCATTAAAAATAAAATCTTTGGGGAGAAACAATCAAATCAATAAACAGCTATCGAGTATATTGTGAAATGTTTAACAATATGTACTCTATAGTTCGCCTAAGGATGTCTGTATGTTGGGGGAATTATCAATAAAATATATTACTATATAATTAAAATATTTTGTAAGTGGTAAAAAAACCTTCAGGTTGATGCTTCGCTAATTTTTTGATTTTGATTAATTTAGAAGAGGAATATTCGTTGTGGTGCACTATATAAGCAATTCATTTTTCAAGAACGGTCTATATTCCTATACCTTAAATAGAGAATTGAGAATAGGACACAAGGAGGAATTATTATATGAATGGGAATACTGCAAAAAACATAGAATTTCAAGCTGATAATACTGCAGTAAAAAATGAGAATTATCTAGACCCTAAAAAATGGCATAAACAGGATACTACCTGGGCATTGAGCCTTTTTGGAACAGCAATTGGAGCAGGGGTACTTTTTTTACCGATTAATGCAGGTTCAGGTGGTTTATTATCATTGCTGTTAATTACCATACTTGCCTATCCTGTTATGTATTATTCACATAGAGCGCTTGCTAAAATGATTTATGCTTCGAACTCTGCCGATGAGGGGATTACAGGTACTATAAGAGAGTATTTTGGAGATAAGGCAAGTATCATTTTTAACATTGTATATTTTGTCTCCATTTATACGATCGTGCTGATGTACTCGGTCGCACTTACAAATACCGCTAGTAGTTTTATCGTGCATCAATTGCACATGCAGGAGCCTCCAAGGGCCATTTTATCGCTTGTCTTAGTACTCGGTCTTATCGCTATACTAAATTTTGGTCAAGATATAACTGTAAAGATCATGAGCATGCTAGTGTATCCATTCATAGTTTCTCTACTTTTTATCGCAATATCTTTGATTCCACAGTGGAATACGTCAATGCTTAGTTTTACAAGTGTTCCTACTGCCTCAGCAGGAACAGGATATTTAGGAAAGATATGGATGATACTTCCAATTATCGTATTCTCGTTTAATCATTCGCCTATGATTTCGTCATTTGTTATGAAACAGAGAGCTACGTATGGAATAGAAGCTACTGATGCTAAGTGTGCTCAAATACAAAAAGTTTGTTATATCATGACATTTGCTGTTGTTATGTTCTTTGTTTGGAGCAGTACCTTAAGTTTGACTCCAGATGATCTTAAGGTAGCAAAAGAACAGAACTTGTCAATCCTATCATATCTTGCTAATGAGCTTAATTCGCCAGTAATCACTATTGCAGCTCCTATCATTGCCTTTGTGGCTATTACAAAGTCTTTCCTTGGCCATTATATAGGAGCGTATGAGGTAATGCGTGACATGATTATCAAGTCCGGTAAAAAACGTGGGAAAGATATAGGAGAAAAAACAGTTAAGACAATGATTCTTACTTTTGTCGTATTAACATGCTGGTATGTTGCTTATACAAATCCAAGTATTCTTGGAATCATTGATGCCCTTAGTGGTCCGCTAGTTGCTGCTATCTTATGTCTATTACCAATGTATGCAATTCGTAAAGTGCCTGTACTAGCTAAATATAGAGGTAAGATGAGCAATGTATTTGTCATTATAATAGGTATACTTACTGTACTAGCAAGTATTAAGTCACTATTCTAATCCACTATTGTTAGTATTGATGCAAAAATCGTGGGATATGAAAAAAGAAAGATTCTTGTCGGAACTGAATTTTATAGTGTTGAACCAAAGGGGTCACGGTTTTGGACAAACTTTTCATCTTGGAGAGTTTGTCTTTTTTTGATTATGTACATAACTTTTTTTCTAGCTATATGAAGTTCTTTGATAACTTGATATAGGAGGTGGTGGGGAGAAAATAGAGTGCGAAAACCGTACCACTCGGTTCCTGCGTAAAATATCAATCGTACCAAGAGAACGTCCAAGCGTTGGACATTTAGGAGGGTACACCCCGAAGTTACGCTCAAAGTGTTGAAAGGCTACCTTTGTCACTTTAAAAGTTGTCATCTTAATAATTAATTTCTCCAAAGGAGCATTCACACTTAAATAGAAAATAGTAAATAAAAACTTCATACGAACCACACATTAACTCCACTAACGGCACAAACTAAAGTTGTATAATTGATTTAATATATTTAACGATAAACATTCAAACATACTAATATTATGTAATACGGAAGTTACACTACAACAGAAGAAAACAAATAAGGGAGAGAAGATACTATGACGAGATTTGTAAATCACAACGTAGAGAACACAATTTTAGAAGAGGATGTAGAGCTTTTAAAAGTTATGGCACACCCAATGCGTTTAAAACTGATCAGTGAGCTTTCTAAACATAAAACACTAAATGTAACCCAAATGACCGAAATTTTAAACATTCCACAATCAACAGTATCCCAACATTTATCTAAAATGAGAGGGAAGGTTTTAAAGGGAAATCGTCAGGGGTTAGAAATTTACTACAGCATTAAAAATCCAAAAGCTGAAGAAATTATGGGGTTATTAGGACCAATTCAATAGTTTTTTGTATTTCTATTTATTACCAATGTTACATAATACAAGAAAGATAACCATGAAACAGATATCAAAAAGATAGAAAATGATTATTGTGCTATTTTCTTGCTGTTTAATAAATTGAAAGACACCTTAAATTAAGGTGTCTTCAGGCTGTGGAGAAAGTCTTCTCTACAGCCTGTTTTTGTGTCTGAACCTCTTTTTATGTGTCAACACTGATAAAAAAGAGGAAAAGGAGAGAGTTTTTATGATGGGTGCTTTAAAAAATCATCGTGATGAACGTGTATCTGTTTCTGTAGAAGAGTTGGTTCCACAAGATCATTTCCTTCGTGCGATTGAAGCGACAATTAGTTTTGATTTTATTGAAGAGAAATTACGCCCTTATTACTGTGAAAACAATGGACGTCCGTCAATCCATCCTATCGTTTTATTTAAAATGATGTTTATTGGATATTTTTACGGTATTCGTTCGGAGCGTCAATTGGAAAAAGAGATTAAAACGAATATCGCCTACCGTTGGTTTTTAGGGTTTTCTCTATCAGATACTATTCCAGATCATTCTACAATCAGTTGGAATCGCCGTACCCGCTTTATTCATACAAATATTTTCGAAGAAATTTTTGATGAGATCGTGAGGCAAGCGACAGAGCACCGGATGGTGGGAGGACGTGCGCTAATGACAGATTCTACGCACATTAAGGCCAATGCCAATAAGAATAAATTTGTACATAAATATAAAAAAGAAAAAGCAAAGTTTTATATAGATGAGCTAGAAGCTGCGGTAATCGAAGATCGTAAGGTACATGGAAAAAAGAATTAAAACCTAGAGAGGAAAGTGATACCCCTACCAAAAAAACTCGTATAAGTACCACGGATCCAGATAGTGGATTTTTAATGAGAGATGGAAAACCGAACGGTTTTCACAGAGTGTTGGGAACCCCTAAAGGGTTTCCCAACACTCTGAAGACACCTTAAATTAAGGTGTCTTTTTAATTACACATAAAACGAAGGATTAGATTAGTCAAACGCTATAAAATCTAGGGGAGTATTAATTAAATAATATATAGTTATCGAGTCAATAGAATATACTTCTTGAAAAATTCGATATTTATTATTTTTAAGAATTATACATATTTTTATATTTTAAAAATAAATATCGTATATTCTAGATTATTATTATACAATATATCAATTGAATTATATATGAGAATGAAGAGTTTTAATTGGAATTATTAAGAAACAGTAGGGTTGGTACAAAACTAAACATATTAATAGCTATATCAAGTATCGCTTGTATAGTATTATCCCTAATAGGTTTTTCGGGACTAGAAAAAGGAAAGAATGCTTCCTCTAATATGTATGAGGACAGCTTATTGCCAATTGAATGGATAGGAATTGTAGAATCTAACTTTTATCATGTTAATATGAATTTTATGGAAATAATGGTGTCCAAAGATGAAAAAAGAATGAACGATTTAATAAAAGAAATGGATGGAATTCGAAAGGAAAACGATCAGTTATTAAAGCAGTTTGAAACTAAAGTGATTTCTAATAAAGAAAAAGAACTATATAGCAAATTTCATGAAGCGTTTAATGAATTAAGAACTCTGATGAAAAAAGCACAAGAATTAGGGAAATCTAATAATGAGGAAGCGTATGCCTATTATCTAAAAGAAATTGAACCTAATATGCAAAAAACAATTCAGTCAATTCGTGAACTAATTATATATAACAGCAACAATGCAAACCAGTTACAGAAAGTTAATAATAATAGTGCTCAAAATACAATGATAATGTTTGTGGTTATATCAATTTTAGCAATTGTCATAGTTATATTTATTGGATATATTATTAGATTTACTATACGAAAACCGCTTATTTTATTACAAAATGATATGGAAAAAGTAGCTGCAGGTGATTTAACAATACGTACGTCTTATAAAGCAAATAATGAGTTAGGAATTATTGTACAGTCTTTCAATAGTATGTTAGATAACCTACAACAATTAATTGCGAATGTTAAGGTGACAACACAAGAAGTGATTTCTTCTACGGAGGGGGTTTTACAAGACACAAAGCGAGCATCTAATATTTCAAATGAGATTGTTCAGACCATTTCTGAAGTAAAAGAAAAAATAGCAGGACAGGTAACTAGCATTCAAGAGAGTTCATCCTCAATGGAAGAAATAACAATTGGTGTGCAAACAGTAGCTGAATCTTCAGCAGTAGTTGCTGAAGTAGCAGTAACAACCACAGAACAAATACATACCGGTAGTGAAGTGATAAAGCACTCTATTCTTCAAATGAACAGTGTGCATGATGTTGTCGAGGAAACATCAAAAGTAATAGATAGACTTGTTACACGTACACAACAGATTGATACAGCTCTGGATGCAATCACTAATATTGCTGAGCAAACGAATCTTCTTGCTCTAAATGCTGCTATTGAAGCGGCACGTGCTGGAGAGAATGGGAAAGGATTTGCAGTGGTTGCAGCAGAAGTGAGAGATTTAGCTGAAAAGTCTAAAGAGTCCGTAAATGAAATTAACCATTTAATTAAATCTATTCAACAAGATACTCAAGATACAGTTCAAGTCATGCAAAAAGGAGAACAAAAGGCAGCAGAAGGAAAAGAAGCGGCCCACAAAGCGGATCAAACATTCTCATCTATTATGAGAGATATTGATAAAATTACAAGTCAAATTCAAGAAGTCTCTGCAGCAACAGAAGAGATGTCTGCCGGCACAGAAGAAGTAAATGCGTCTCTTTCACTAGTATCTGATACTGCAACACAAGTAGAAAGAGAAACAGTTCAAACAGTACAATCAATTCAATCACAAGCAGTTTCAATCAAAGAAATTTCAATTCAATCCAACAGGATGAAAGAAAAGGTAGAAGCATTAACTGAATTGCTTTCAAGATTTATTATTACGGAACAAGAAAAAAATTAATAAATGTGGATACAGTAACAATAATATATTCTTATTTTTATCAAAGTGAAAATTTTTGTAGAATAGATGGGATGGAAGGGAATTAAATGAATAACGAACTAAAGTATAATATTTACGAATTACAACAATTCATTCAAAAAACTTATTCTGATATTAAAACAGCATGTGATATTGCTATTTATCAAGAAAACAATTCTAAATATCTAATTTCATTAGGATTTTTAAATAAATCATATATAACTTATTTAGAAGCTAAAAGATTTTATCGTGAAAATGAAGAACTTGCAAGTGTAGAATTTGATAATTTCTTTGATGTGTATGATAAATTAGAACACGAATTAAAGCGAGTTATTTCAAGAGAAGATAAAAATCCTTCATTACTACATAGTAGACTTAGTCAGTTTCAGCAGAAAGTTGAAAATATAAATGACCTAATAAAAGTAATACAAAATGCTCGTTAATGAATGTTTTTTCTTTGTTATATAGAAAGTAAACATCAAAAACATTTTAGAAAGAATCCGTTTTGTAAATCCATTTTAAAAACGGTGTGCAAATTGGCTAAAAATCCATTTACCGATACTTTTTATTAGAGAGCACTTACAGGGAGTGCTCTCTTTTTATTGTATTAAGAATTTCCAAAATAAAAAAGATAAGATCGGAGAGTAGGATCTTATCTTTTTCACAAGGAGAAAAAAGTTAAAAACTATCTTATTGTTTATAATATTATATTTTTAGGGAAATTCCACTTGAAAACTATATTTAGTATCTATATTTATATTGAGAAATTTTTTTGCAAAGATCTATAAATTATTTGAAAGCAAAATACTGACGTAGAAATTATGAAAAATAAGATTTAGTGTTCTTTAATTTGTAAACTTACGCCCAGTGTAAGGAAGTAAAAAAGGGGGAAACTATTGAATAATTATTAATAATTTAGTGGGCGCCAAATAAAGCATAATAAAAAGTAATAATTGGGGATTACGTTGAATTTTCATATCGTACAAATCCTGATTTGCAATTAATAGGATTTGTAGTGAATGTTTTCCAAAAGACAATTGTTGTAGATATCACGCAAAGAATGGATATTGAGGTAGATGATATTAGGCAAGTTGTAAAGTATGGTTATTATAATAAAGTGGTTCATAAGCAAATAAAGAATAGTGTTTCATAAAAAAAATTTGTCTGAGGTATACAATTTTTATATGAAAATAAGTTTGAAGATATTTGCTCATTTGTTAATTAATAATTCCTTCAATCTTTATAGCTGCTATGGATATAAAAAATTATTCATGAAAATTCCACATAATTTTATTAAAAAGCAAAATACTAATACTTGTTTTAATACTTTACTTCGAGGCATTAAAACAAATTTACTAACTACGAAACAAGGAGGCATCACTGTGGACATTCGTGAAGGATTAATTCCAACAGCTTTAGGTACAGCAGTGACAGCAGCAGGTTATGCTCTTAAACAAACTCGTGGAACTAATAAAATGATTGCAAATACAGTATTTGGTTTTGGTTTAGCTCACGTCGTTTTAGGTGTAATCGATCTTGTTGAACATCGTCGTTAGAACGAAAGGCAAGCATTGATTTATGCTTGCCTTTTTGGTAGTGCATTTATTATTCATTTTTCAAAGTATGTTTGTATGACGTAATCCTTATCAATGAAATTAAATAGTTACACTACAGGGAAATTAGAAAATAAAACTTTGAGCATTGAATTTTATGAAATGAGATGGTGATGGAATGGGATTTTCTTCGGAAAGTAATACGTATCATGCTGGTGACATAGTCTATATTTTTTACCGAAATCCTCATACTCAAGACGTAGCTAATATACAAGCTGCAGCAGTTGTAAATAATCCTGAAAGACCTAATGAATTAGCACTATTTCTTTACGAAACGTATTATCCATTAACAAATGAGATGGCTATATATGCTACCGAAGATGAGGCAAACCAAGCATACACTTACTACTATGGTGATATTTCAGAGGGGATGTTGGAATGAATAAGCCGTTTATGCCTAAGCTCGTATATTTTGAACCTAAAGCATTAGATTATCCTTTGGGAAAAGAGCTGTTTGAGAAATTTTCAAAGATGGATGTTGAAATTCGACATACTACTTCCCATAATCAAGTAAGAGATTTGCCAGGCGATAATGATTTTCAAAAGTATCGAGTGGCAAAATCTACGCTTGTTGTTGGTGTTAGGAAAACACTGAAATTTGATACTTCCAAGCCTTCAGCAGAGTATGCAATTCCTTTTGCAACGGGATGTATGGGACATTGTCATTATTGTTATTTACAAACAACGATGGGAAGTAAGCCTTATATACGAACGTATGTAAATGTAGAAGAAATTTTAGATGCTGCTGACAAATACATGAAAGAGCGTGCACCTGAAGTAACAAGATTTGAAGCTTCATGTACTTCAGATATTGTAGGAATTGATTATTTAACGCACACCCTTAAACGGGCCATTGAGCATTTTGGAGAATCTGAATATGGGAAATTGAGGTTTGTTACGAAATTCCACCATGTAGATCATTTACTTGATGCTAAACATAATAAAAAAACAAGATTTCGCTTTAGTGTAAACGCTGATTATGTGATTAAAAACTTTGAACCAGGAACTTCTCCCTTAGCTAAACGAATTGAGGCAGCAGGTAAAGTAGCTAGAGCCGGATATCCTCTTGGTTTCATTGTAGCACCTATTTACCTGCATGAAGGCTGGCAAGAAGGATACTATCAAATGTTTGAACGTCTGAATGCAGAATTATCTTTGGATGCACGGGAGGATATTACATTTGAATTTATTCAACATCGTTTTACAAAGCCAGCTAAGAGAGTGATTGAAAAAAACTATCCGATGACAAAATTAGAATTAGATGAAGAGAAAAGAAGATATAAATGGGGGAAATATGGAATCGGAAAATACATTTATCAAAAAGAAGAAGAAGAGGATATAAAAAATCATCTGTATTCCTATATGAAACAATTCTTTCCTAATGCGAAACTAGAATATTTTACATAAAAGAACAAAATTCATTACATCTTCAATTTAAAAAATTTACTCTCTTAAAAAGTGATATTGGTTAATAACCCATTTGAAAAACTTATATACGAAAGTCTGTTATGTGAAAATATGTTTCATTATGAGCTGAATCCCGACAGTTAAACAGAAAAAATAGCGGTTGTATGAATATAGGTCCGGTATTGTACCGGGCTTATTCTTTTTAACATTGCATCAATTCTTTTGTGAATATAATTATCTTCAATCTCGCTTAAAATGTCCATACTTTCAAATTCTTTGAGTTAATAGTTTTTTAGCTATGCACATCTGTATTGTAGTCTTAGAAATTTCAGAAAATCAAATTCATATATACTTTTTATGCAAGCTGACGATGTGCATAATTCCCTAAAATTTGTTATTCTAGTTACATACCTTACAATTTAGATTCTTAATATATTATTATAATAATGTTTGTTTGTATGAATGGAAGGGGATATGTTATGTTAACTGAGTTACAAAAAATTTTTTTCTCAAAATTAAGAATTCAACCAAAAGAAAATGTGGAATTTGAAGATTTGCATACAATTCTTTTACAGATGGGGCACTTATTACCGTATGAAAACATAGACGTCATGGAAGGAAACATGCAAGATTTTTCTAGAAATAATATTGAAGAAAAACTGCTTTTAAAGAATCGTGGCGGATTATGCTATGAGATTAATTCTTTATTATATTATTTTTTATGTGATTGTGGATTTAATGTGTATCGAGTAGCTGGAACTCTATATGATCCGAAAATAAGAAAATGGAACCCTGATGATGGCCATGTGCTCATCGTTTTACAGCACAAAACTGAAAACTATATAATAGATGCTGGTTTTGCATCGTATCTTCCTTTACAACCTGTTCCTTTTCATGGTGACAGTGTAACTTCTGTGACGGGAGAATATCGTATTCGTAAAAAAAACACTGAGAAAGGGACTCACGTATTTGAAATGAAGAAAGGGAAAAATGGAGAAACATCTCATTTTCTGGATTCTGATCTTACTGATAATTGGTCTATTGGTTATGCTTTTTATTTAAATGCAATTAATGAAAAAAAAGTGAATGATATACAAAATATGGTTATAGAGCATCCGGAATCGCCAGTAAATAAGGGGAATATTATTTGTAAATTGATTGATCATGGTCATATTGCACTTACTAAACAAAGTTTTACACAAACCCAACATGGAAATAAATCAAAAAAAGAAATAACAGAGAAACAATATCATCAAATACTTAAAGATAAGTTTAATATTTTTTAGACAATTTTTATTTCTCCCCATCTCTATTCATTAATGGAGAGAAAAGGCTCTTTTGAACTACCCCCACTTTCACTTCGTTTAGAAGTGAGGGATTCCTAAGTAAAGAGTTCTATCGAACTCTAATTGATTAGACTAACCCCGCAGTCCTTGCGGTTAGAAGCCTTATTGCTTCATTCTTTAGATTGATACTTGCATTAATATCCCTATCATGGTTTGTACGACAAGAAGGACCGTCCCATTCACGTAGGTTTAGATTTTTAACGTCTTTATTTTGATATCCACAACACGAACATAATTGGCTGGAAGCAAATGTTTTCGATACGACAATGACTTGTTTGCCATACCATTTTGCGTTGTATTCTAACATGGATCGAAATTGCGACCAAGATACCTCACTAATTGCTTTTGCTAACTTATGATTCTCTAACATATTCGATACTTGCAAATCCTCTATACCGATCACATCGTGGTTTTTGATGATTACTACGAAAGAAATGGGATATGGCCAAAATCCATTTGCTAAAATGAATGGTTCTAATGTAAAAAGTATTGGATCCACTATAATTGGCGGAAGACCGATCGTTGGCTGGTATTATAAATGGGATGCTTCTGGGCACCAACAAGGAACGTTTGAGTACTAAAAGATATCTATAAATGCACCATTTAATACAATGCGTACATCAATTTATATCCAATAATTTCGAAAGCATTCGCACATATAAATAGTCAAAGAAAAGGAACTCCTAGGAGTTCCTTTTCTTTGACTTGAACCATGTTCCTATATATATTCCCCACCCTATAAAAACACTTCCTATAAAACAGAATCCTAGACACCAATAGATTTCATTTGAAAATAGTTTACATATGTATGGGTGGTAACAGTAACGCCACATCATGAATATGAGATGCGTTACGCCTTCTAGTCTAAGAGCCTACTTTATAGAAAGTACCTTTCTTGTATATCTTATCACATGTAACATTAAGTTTATTAAGTATTTTGTTAATATGCACAATTACATAGTAAATACCTTTTAACAAATCTAACGCATTTACATCATACATTTATTTCTATTCACTAGGAGGTTGAGTTAATTAGAAAGAAGCATTTGCAATAAATAATACTGTTTTAGATAACATCAAATCACTCAAAAAAAACAGTAATAAAAAAAAGGGAGAAGGTATCTTTTATTGAAGTTTGTTTATAATAGCTTTTTAATTTGTTAGGGGGAATCAATAAATATGAGTAAGAAAAAAGATACGTGCTTATCAATTTAAGGGTAGAAATTAAATGGGTTTTTGTTTAAATAAACTAAATAAAGGGGTGTTCTTTATGTGTACTAGTTTGACATTACAGACAAAAAACGGTCAGCACCTTTTTGCAAGAACGATGGATTTTGCATTAGATTTCAATCAAGAAGTAATAATAGTTCCTCGAAGTTATCGATGGAACAATATAACTGGTGAAACCATCAAAACGAAACAAGCAGTTGTCGGGATGGGGATCAACTATCAAGGAAGGGTCATTCTGGCAGATGGAGTAAATGAATCAGGTATGGCATGTGCAACACTTTATTTTCCAGGATTCGCTACTTATAGTAACAGAATAGATGACAATAAAACAAATCTGGCTCCATTTGATTTTGTGGCATGGAGTCTCACACAATTCAATTCTGTCGAAGAGTTAAAGAAATCTGTAGAGAGTATTTCTTTTTTAGATGTACCATTATCTGTTTTAGGAGTTACTCCACCGCTACATTGGATCTTAGCGGATAAATGGGGAGAATGTATTGTATTAGAGCCCACAATTGAGGGGCTAAAAATGTATGATAATCCGCTAGGGGTAATGACCAATAGTCCTGAGTTTAACTGGCATTTACAAAATTTAAGACAATATATAGGTCTTAAATCGCAGCCATATGCACCAACCCAATGGGGTGATGTATCATTAAGTGCTTTTGGACAGGGTTCAGGTTCGATGGGACTCCCTGGGGATTTCACTCCACCATCAAGGTTTGTTCGAGCGGCGTATAGCAAACAAAATATTCAAGGGATAGATAACGAAGAGGAAGGGGTATCGGCCATTTTTCATATCTTATCAAATTGTGAGCTTCCAAAAGGTGGAGTGATAACGGAAGAAGGTACATTAGATAATACCATTTATACAAGCGCAATGTGTATGGAGTCCGGTATATATTATTATCATACCTATGATTGTAGACAAATTATAGCTATACACCTATTTCATGAAAATTTAGATACAGATGAAATTAAAACTTATCCATTTCAGCGTAAACAAAAGATATTTTATCAAAACTAGTTAGATTTGGAATAACATCAAAGAGGCAAACTTAATTAAGTTTGCTTTTTATAATAGGGTATACGACTCATGCTATAACTTTTAAACACTTACACTGATATTTTTATATATAGTATTTTTCACTATATTTGTAATCATTTTAAGCGAAGGGTACGTGATTGAGATGAATAATACATATAATGAAAAGACACAAACTTCCATTAAACAATTATTGAACAAATTTTCACCCAAAGCCCCTGGCTTTGCATGTATTGCTAGTTTTGATAGTGGAGTAACGTATAAAGGTGCAGTTGGTTTAGCTTCTATAGAGGGAAATCTACCGATAACTACAAAGAGCGTTTTGAATATCGCCTCAGTTTCTAAACAATTTACAGCGTTTTCTATATTACTCTTAGAACAAGAGGGAAGATGGAGTTTAGATGATTCAATTGTAAGGTTCGTCCCTTTTATAGGAACATATGCTGAACCTATAACACTGAGACATCTAATTCATCACACTGGTGGACTAGTTGATTATATGGAATTGGCTGAAGCAGAAAATATTAAATTTACTGATACATTAACAGTGGAAGAATCACTAAAACACCTTTATGGTCATCAAATTGCAAGGTTCCCTGTTGGCACAAAATTTGAGTATAGCAATACAGGATATTTCTTATTATCACAAGTGGTAGAGAAGGTAAGTGGCAAGTCTCTACGTCAGTTTACAAAGGAGCGTATTTTTGACCCTTTAAATATGATAGATACAACAATTATAGATCACTACCCAACTACTATACCGATTACTAGTGGGTATTCGAAGAATGAGCAAGGAACATATAAAATCTATGAAAGCCCTTGGGAACATACAGGTGATGGGGCAGTTCATGCAACAGTTGAAGACCTGGTAAAGTGGGGAGAAAATTTAACTACAGGTACCGTTGGCGGAAAAGAACTTGTTAAAAGAATGAGCGAAATAGGTCCGGAAATTTCTCCAACTGGGGAGACGATTATTGACAATGAAGATTATGCTTTTGGGCTAAGGCATGCAGAAGGTTTTAACTGTCGATACTTGGAACATTCAGGTAGCTGGGCAGGTTATCGTTCATACTTCATGCGGTTTCCAAAAGAATATTTGTCTGTTGTAGTACTAAGTAACTATGATGGATTTGACTCTAAAAAATATGCTAATGAAATAGCAGAAATTGTTTTAGAAAAGTAAAAAATAGGGCGTAGAAGACAGTATCTAGATTTGGTTAACCTCACGTTGTTTTAGGTTTAATTGATTTTGAGAACGGAAGGCAAGCATATATTTATGCCTGCCTTTTTTCGTATTAAAACGAACATAAATATTAATATTTATACAGTTAAAAAATAATTAGAAATTCTTTAAATATAGTTTAATTAATGAGGTCGAATTTTAAAATTTTTTAAATTTTTTAAATTTAAATATAAAAATTATATATTATGATTATTAAACTTAATTTTATTAAAAATTGAAATGTTAATTAATATTCCTATTGCTATTAAATTGACCATTAAAGAACTTCCACCAAAACTTACAAATGGAAATGGGGTACCTGTAAGGGGAAATAGTCCTGTAATACCACCTAAATTTACAACAGATTGCATACCGATCATACATCCTATACCAATTGCTATAAAACCGCCGAATGGATCTACACATAATTGTGCAATTTTTAAGGAGCGAAGTACTATAGTCAAAACTCCAGCCAATATAATAAATACACCAATAAATCCTAGTTCTTCAGAAACTATCGCCATTATAAAATCAGTGTGTGGTTCTGGCAGATAACCTGTTTTTTGTATACTATTTCCAAACCCACGACCAGTGATTCCTCCAGAGCCAATGGCAATAAAAGAATTTACAAGCTGGTATCCATTTCCTTGCGCATCAACAAAGGGATTGAAAATCGTAGTAATACGTGTCTTTTGAACTTCTGATAAACTATATTGAATCAAATAATATAAAATAGGTAACCATAAAATAGAACCGATGGTAGTTCTTTTGATTAGTAGATTTATATTTATTCCTGAACAAAGAAATATGCTAAAACCTATACCTAATATTAAAAGTGCAGATCCTAAATTTGGTTGTTTAAAGATAAGAAAAAAAATTGTAGCTAAAAAAAATAAAAGTTTTCCGATACCACTCCAGTTATTTTTAGCTTGTTCTTGTCGTAATGCAAAAAAACGGGCTGTTACAAGTATTGTTCCTAATTTAAGAAATTCAGCTGGCTGTATTCCAAAGATCCATGATTGAGCATTATTTACCACTTTTCCTTTCCATAAAACCATAATTAATAAAAAAATCCCCCCAACCATAATACAGATTGAGATTATTCGTTTTTTCCATATTTCATATGGGAGTAAAGCACAAACTATTAACCCTATCGTTCCTAAGAGTAGCTTTGTTAATTGAGAATCAACAAAATGTCTACTGTTATAACCGTAATGTTGGACAGCGACAATGGAGCTTGCACTATACATCATGATAATACCTAAAGTACATGTTATGAATAGAGGAAGGAGCAATAGATAATCGAGTTTTAATATTTTTTTCATTTTATTATCCTCCTGATTTAAAACAAAACATAATATTCCATTTGCTAATGAATAGAATCTTGTTCTCGTCAATTATTAAATATGACTTTTGTTTAGGAAGATTCTATTGCTTACTCCCTGTTTTTTTACGCAAAAATCCCCCTAGTATGTAACTAGAGGGATTCAAAATGGCATGACTAAATAAGGCTTTTCTCCCCCTAGTAGAGCTTTGGCACTATACAACGTAAAGTAATGAAAATTCATTACTTAGCTATCTTAAGAAGAGCCTTAATCCGACAATTCCTGTTCTACCCATTGGCGTCTTTCGACATTTTTGGGCAATAGCCTGTGTTTGCATAGGAGCCTCACCTAACAGGTTAAGCAATATAAATTTTATGTGTTTGTTTCGTGTAGCAAGCATAAATATATTTTTTTTGCTTGTCAAGTAACCATATTGCTAATTTTATCTGTTTTATTGCTTTATAGTCCTTTGAGAAATGATATGAGAAAATGTATGTAATCATTCTGTATAAGTATATATTTTCAACTTGTAGTGTATAGTTTGATTAAGTAGTTTAACCATATAAATTTGATAAACAGTAAAGAAGATTTTAATCATAAAAGAAGATTTTTTTATCATTTTAGCCAAGAAGACTCCTTCCTCAAGGAACGCGAAGTGAGTAGGTGGGAGATGAATTGGCTTCGAACAAGGGATGGCAGAAAGTCATCTTAATTGTTCGACATACATAAAGTGTTACTTCACTATACATCGAATATACGTTTGGTATATAATAGTCATATACCGAAATGGAGGTGAATCAAATAATGATTAATAAAGCCTATAAGTTTCGTATCTATCCAAATCAAGCACAAACAATTCTAATTAACAAAACAATAGGTTGTTCTCGCTTTGTATTCAATCATTTCCTATCCCTATGGGATTACGCATACAAAGAGACTGGAAAAGGTTTAACATATGGTACATGCTCTGCCAAACTTCCTGCCATAAAGAAAGAGTTTGTTTGGCTCAAAGAAGTGGATAGTATTGCGATTCAGTCGTCTGTTCGCAACCTTGCGGATGCATATACACGATTTTTCAAAAAACAAAATAGTGCCCCGCGTTTCAAATCCAAGAAGAATAACGTACAATCTTATACCACAAAACAAACAAATGAAAATATTGCCGTTGTAGGGAACAAAATAAAGTTGCCGAAACTAGGCCTTGTTCGATTTGCCAAAAGTCGTGAAGTAGAGGGACGTATTGTAAATGCGACTGTTAGACGAAACCCTTCTGGCAGATATTTTGTGTCACTATTAGTTGAAACAGAAGTACAAGAACTTCCGAAAACACATTCTTACATTGGAATAGATGTAGGACTAAAAGATTTCGCTATTTTGTCAGATGGAAACCCCTATAAAAATCCGAAGTTTTTCCGATCATTGGAGGATAAGTTGGCGAAAGCACAGCGTGTTCTTTCTAGAAGAATGAAAGGATCTTCTCGCTGGAATAAACAACGAATCAAGGTAGCTAGAATTCATGAATACATATCAAATGCTAGAAAAGATTACTTGGATAAAATCTCAACTGACATCATTAAAAACCACGATGTGATCGGTATAGAGGATTTGCAAGTATTGAATATGTTAAAGAATCATAAGTTAGCAAAAGCAATTAGTGAGGTATCATGGTCACAATTTCGAACTATGTTGGAATACAAAGCAAAATGGTATGGCAAACAAGTCATTGTCGTATCGAAAACATTTCCTTCCAGCCAATTATGTTCTTGTTGTGGATATCAAAATAAAGACGTTAAAAATTTAAACCTACGTGAATGGGACTGTCCTTCTTGTTGTACACAACATGATAGGGATATTAACGCAAGTATCAATATAAAGAATGAAGCGATAAGGCTTCTAACCGCAAGGACTGCGGGGTTAGCCTAATCAACTAGAGTTCGATAGAACTCTTTACTTAGGGATCCCTCACTTCTAAACGAAGTGAAAGTGGGGGTAGTTCAAGAATGGAATTGAAAGTCAGTTGACAAATATTAAATTCTGGTTTAAATTTTGAAGTAATTCAATAAACTTTGTTAGGTGAGGCTCCTGTATAGAGAAACGCTGCTGCCCAAAAATGTCGAGAGACGCCAATGGGTCAACAGGAACGGTCGGATTAAGGCCCTTCTTAATGTAGCTGGTTATAAAAACCTATGCTATACAGTGCTAAAACTCAACGAGGGAGTGGTATACGATTTGATAGAAAGGCACCTCTGTGATTTTGACAGAGCTGTCTTAATAATCATTTATTTGTATTGTAAAAAACCTTTACTCCTTTTTGAGTAAAGGTTTTTCTGTTTAATGTTATTTGTTTTATCTTGTCTATATTCAAAAAGGAGGTAATTCTAAATAATGAATTGATTGCAATGTAACTATTATTGCTCTAATAAAAAATTTTAGACAGATAAAATAAAATAAAATAAAACCACTCATGAAACTCTAGAGTCTCCCTTAGCAATATGAGGAGGAGTTAACATGAAGAAATTATTAAAAGAATTACTTGTAACCAAAAATAATTTGGATGCAGAGAAAGTTTTACGTCTTCCGTCGTATGATGTTGCGCAAGAAGTAAAAAGATTTTCAATTGAAGATCAAATCATATTGCTAAATACGATTCCCGTATTAAAAAGCTCTAAAATTCTTCAATATATGAGTGCAGAAGAAAAATATAATATCTTAATTCACTTATCTGAAAACAAAGCTAAAAAGTTACTAAATTTACAACCGATTGATGAATTAGTAGATTTACTTCTAGCGGTTCATCCTGAAAAACAAGCTAAATTAATGACGTATCTAGACAAAATTACAAAACATAACGTAAAAAAATTGATGAATTTCAAACCTGAAACGGCAGGAAGTCTTGTCACAAGTGATTTTGTTGCAGTTAGAGGAAATTGGTCAGTAAAAATGACATTGAAGTACATTAGGGAACATTCTGAAAATGTAGAATCAATATCTTATAGTTATGTTCTTGATAGTCATGGTTATCTTGAGGGAATCGTTTCCATACATGAGTTATTACTAGCAGCAGATGAAGAGATATTATCTACTATTATGATTCAAGAAGTAATTTCAGTACAAGCTGAAGTTGACCAGCAAGAAGTTGTAAAAAAACTACTGAATTATAATTTAGCAGCAATACCTGTGACAACAGCAAATAATAAAATGATTGGTATTATAACTTTTGATGACGTAATGAATGTTATGGAAGCAGAAGCTACAGAAGATATTCAAAAGTTGGGCGGAAGTGAGCCATTGAATCAATCTTACTTTGAAGCTAGCATTTGGAGCATTTTCTTAAAACGTCTACCATGGTTATTACTTCTTTTTGTTGCTGAGGCATATACAGGTACAGTATTAAAGTATTTTGAAGATGAAATTGAAACTGTAGTTGCCCTTGCTTTCTTTGTTCCGTTATTAGTAGGTACTGGTGGAAATACAGGAACACAGGTTGTAGCAACAATTACTCGTGCAATCGGTATTGGAGAGGTCAAATTTAAAGACATTTTCCGTGTAATGAAAAAGGAATTTGCAATAGGTATGCTTCTCGGACTTGCACTTGGAATAGCTGGGCTCACTCGTGCTTATATGTTGGGAGTTGGAACAGAAGTTACACAAGTTGTAGCAATTACTTTATTATTTATTGTTATTTGGGCCTCTCTTGTAGCAGCAGTTTTACCGTTGATTCTAAGAAAATTAAAACTAGATCCTGCAGTTGTTTCGGGTCCATTTATTACAACATTTGTTGACGGAACAGGATTAGTAATTTATTTCATGGTTGCAAAAACGTTATTAAATTTGTAAATATACACTGAAGTAAAAGCGAAATGCGGAATAAGTATTTTGCCTTGATTGCTAAAATCTAGTGGAGAATTCAAAAATGAGGAAATCAAACACTTATGTCTTGAGATAAATAATATTTTAATGGATTTATTGAATGTAATGAATGCTGGAGGATAAAACTATGAAACATCTAAGAAAAATCTTCAAACGAATTTTGCTACTGTTGTCTATTTTCATGCTTATTGGCATAGGAATATTATTTGGTACTAGCTATGGCCGAGAGCTTCGTATAACAATGGCTGGGAGTATACTAACTTCTCAGCATCCACAATATGCGAAATATACATTCCTATCCCAAAAGGAACTAGATAAACTGCAAGATAGAATTAATCATCCGAAATGGTCAAACAGTGATGAGCATATTTATAAAAAAATAGCAGGAAAAAGATTAGAAGAATTTAAAAATCAACCATTAGAAATTGATGTAGAAACAATTAAAAGTAACAAAGATAGTCGCTTTCTTTTTGAAGGGAAATTAGTTACTATTAGCAATCCCTTCAATGTTAAACTTGTTAGCCATCAAGGAACACAGGGCGCTAACAGAGGAGAAAAAATTAGCGTAATGGCAAAGCGTAATCATGCACTTGTTGCTGTGAATGCAAGTGGATTTGCTGATGAAACAGGAAGGGGTGGAGGAAATGTTGCAACTGGAATAGTAATAGAAAATGGGGAAGCTATTGATACGAATATGGATAGAAATACCCCTACAATTATTACGGGTTTAACAAAGTTTGGGCAAATGATAACAGGAAATTATTCTACCCAACAACTTTTGGATAAACAAGTCGTTTCAGCGGCAGGATTTATGCCACAGTTAATTGTAAATGGAGAAAAAATGATTACAGAAGGAGACGGTGGCTGGGGCTCTGCACCGCGAAGTATTATGGCACAAAAAGAAGATGGTACAATTATGTTTCTAGTTATTGACGGTAGACAGACGCATAGTATAGGGGCTACGTTAAAAGAGTGTCAAGATATTCTATATGAAAAAGGAGCAATAAATGCAATGGCAATGGATGGAGGATCCTCTGCTACTCTATATTTAGGAGGAAGGGTTATAAATTCACCTTCTACATTGTCTCATGAAGATCGCTATTTACCGAATGCTTGGGTGGTAACAGCAAATTCGAAGCAAAAAATAAAGATGACAATAGATGGAGAAAAAGTAAATCCCAAAACATTAGATAATATTGGTACAAATATTTAAACCCATGTATGAGCTACTTATATAAATAAAGATTTTAAAACCGCAAAATGTATTAATGAATAAAATCCGTAAAATGAAATCAGTACACATAAAGGAGAAATTGTATAATTGCATAAAGTTTATGAAAAAATGGGAGTATAATTTGGTATTGTGTAATAAAGATAAGGCCCACCTACGGAAATAGGTGGGTTTTTTGTTGGGTAATTTTATCTCATTGCACAAAAGGGAATTTCTATTAAAACTATAGCATATTTTTATAGCTCTTATATTGAGAAAAAGAAAAGGCACCCAAACAAGAGTGTCTTTTCCCATAGTTTTTAGCAGAAGCAAGAAGCTCCAACAATAATTAATAAAATAAATAATACAACTAATAAAGCAAATCCTCCTGCAAAGCCACAGCCGCCACTACCACCAAAGCCCATAATAATTCCTCCTTTAAATAGTAGGAGAAAAATAAGGAGTCACTCATGTATTTTAATGGATTCAAATTACTTTATGTTTTTAAGGATTAAATGAGCAGGTCCTTTTAAAAATAAGGGAAAGATGATTTAGGGCGCTTCACCTGAATATAAATAAATTGCACATTTTCTTAAAAATAAACTATTGAATTATATCAATAATTAGATTAAATAATATAATGTATTAATCTTAGCAGAAGGGAGGAATAACCATGCAATTAGTTTGTTTTAAAGTAGTAAGTGGACAATACTTCTTAGTTGTAGAGGATATCGAGATCCCTGTCCCAATTCCAGCGTTTGCTGCAGCTCTATTAATTGGTTTAGGAGTAATCCCGCTTTGTTCTTAATATAAAGAACTCCAAACAGCCCTACCTTTCAATTGATAAGCCCTCAAGTGTAAGAATGCTTGAGGGTTTTTATAATAAAGAAAAGACACCCAAAGGTGCCTTCCTCCGACTTGAACCACTTTAATTTTAATGATATGTATTGGACGCCAATTCAATTATTATTTTACTATGTTAAGTAATATTGTACATTGAGAAATTTGGTATACCTCTTTATTTAAACGTAAAAAGCCCTAGAAGGTCTGGGACTTTTTAAAAGAATGAAAATGATTCAAAAAATGGACTTTTATAACGTAACATACGACTGTTTCATAAATGTATCGTAAAAGTGAACAAAATCCATATTTTGTAAATAAAGATTCGGAGTTATAATATTTGAGTAATACATTATGTAATTATAGGGGTGGAGAGCTTGGATAGAACATTTGAGTTTAAAGGGGCAGGGAAAACAGTAGTAAGAATAGGGGACAACTTCATTCGACTGAAGCGAAGAGGAGCCTTGAATTTTTTAAATCATGGATTAGACGGTGAAAAACCATTGATATTAACAATATGACTGGTATTCAAATTAAAAAAGCCAATTTCTTCACAAATGGTTACATACAATTTATTTTTATGGGTAGTCAAGAGAGTAAAAAAGGGGTTATGGCTGCAGCAGATGAAAACACAGTTATGTTTACAAAAAAAGAAGAAAAAATGGCTGTAGAAATTAAAGAGTATATTGAGAGTATTTTAGCTAATAAAAGCAAACCTCAAGTTTCTGCATCAGTAAGTGGGGCAAATGAAATATTGAAGTATAAAGAGTTGTTAGATCAAGGAGTTATTACTGAAGAAGAGTTTCAAGCGAAGAAAAAGCAATTATTAGGAATTTAAAAAAGCACTCATATGAGTGCTTTTTTATTTTAAACTGAATTGAGATTTATTTTGCAATTTACCTTCTTAGAACATGAAGTTTGCATTAGCACCAAATCCATTTTCTACATTCCATTTATACATAATTGTATGAAGTTGTTCGCTAGCTTGCCCAGTCTATGATAAAACTTCCCCGTCGCTACCAATGATAGTTTTAACTTCGTCGTAACTCATTCCATTTTTGATTTGATTGAACTTAGTTTTGCTAATTCCAGGTTTATTTTTCGGAGCTTCTTCTTTCTTAGGCTCCTCTTTTTTTGGTTCTTCCTTTTTCGCTTCGTCTTTTTTAGGCTCTTCTTTAGTAGCTGGCGCTTGTGTTTCTTGTTTAAGGGTACGGCCGCATACCCATTAACTTAAGAAAAGTAAACATCCCCAAAACAAAAATATGAGCTCATTTCTCGAAATAACTAATTGTAGAGAAAGAAAATTGTCATTTAGGGGGTACTTCAAAACCTTAGCTTGATGGCGATGGGGTCTCGTCACACATCTCTAAGTTGCGGTGATCCCCATAGCCAAAGAAGTAAGAAGATATTTAGAAGCGCATCAAATTTTGAGGAAGTGCTTGTGAACCGTATCATAAATAAATGAGGTTTTGTATGTTCGATTTTTAAATAATACCCAGGAAGGAGTGGATTGCAGTTATAGTAATACTCCTTTTTTTGTATTTCTATAATAGATGTTTTTTTGAAAAAACAGAATTATCTTGACAGTTATTGAATGGATTGATAAGGTTATAAAAAAATATTTCTTATCCAGAGAGGTGGAGGGACTGGCCTTATGAAACCTCAGCAACAGGTCTGCTTAAGTAGACACTGTGCTAATTCCAGCGGGTGATAATCCTGATAGATGAGAGCTTCCGTTTTTATTTGTCAGTAGCGCCCTCTTTTTTAGAGTGCGTTTTTGTTTTTTCTGGATAGTAACTAAAGGAGAGTAGAAATGGAGAACAAAAATGGGCAAGAATTTCAAAGGAAAATGCAAGCACGTCATTTAGTCATGCTATCACTTGGTGGGGTGATTGGAACGGGCTTATTCTTAAGTTCGGGTTACACTATTCAACAAGCTGGCCCATTTGGAACAATTCTATCCTATTTGGTTGGTGCACTAGTGGTTTATCTAGTTATGCTATGTTTAGGAGAACTTTCCGTACATATGCCCGAAACGGGCGCATTTCATAGTTATGCAGTTAAATACATTGGACCGGGTACAGGGTATACAGTAGCATGGTTGTATTGGTTAACTTGGACTGTTGCTTTAGGTTCTGAATTTACAGCCGCAGGATTACTTATGAAGCGATGGTTTCCATCGATTAATGTTTGGGTATGGAGTGTTCTTTTTGCCATTTTGATCTTTGTATTAAATGTTCTGACTGTTAAATTTTTTGCCGAATCCGAATTTTGGTTTTCATCGATAAAGGTTATAGCTATTGTGATTTTTATTGTTTTAGGAGTAGCGGCAATGCTAGGGTTTCTTCCGATGGCTCATTCAAAAGCAGCACCATTCTTTTCTAATTTTACAAGTGGAGGCTTATTTCCTCATGGTGCTACGGCCATTATGATGACCATGCTTGCGGTTAATTTTGCTTTTTCGGGAACAGAATTAATAGGCATTGCAGCTGGAGAAACAGCGAACCCGGAAAAAATGATACCGAAGGCCATTCGAACTACTCTGTGGAGATTGATCATCTTTTTTGTAGGAACGATTGTTGTTTTATCTGCGTTATTGCCTATTTCCGATGCGGGGGTATTAGAGAGCCCTTTTGTTGCAGTTCTAGAACGAATTGGAGTGCCATTTTCAGCTGACATAATGAATTTCGTTATCTTAACAGCCATTTTATCTGCGGCAAACTCAGGTCTTTACGCCTCTTCTAGAATGCTTTGGTCGCTTGCTAATAAGAATATGATATCCCCCATTTTTGGAAAAATGACGAAGCAAGGTGTTCCAATCAACGCCGTCATTTTCAGCATGGTGGGTGGAGCTTTGGCTTTGCTCTCAAGTATTGTGGCACCAGATACTGTCTATATCGTACTTGTTTCCATTTCCGGTCTAGCAGTAGTCGTAGTTTGGATGAGTATTAGTGCTTCCCAGTTCCTATTTCGCAGACAATTTTTGAAAGAAGGAAATTCTGAAAAGGACTTGATTTATCGCACACCACTATATCCATTAGTACCAATTGCTTCTTTTATCCTTTGTCTAGCATCGTGTATTGGAATTGCATTCGATCCAACACAGAGGATTGCCTTATATTGCGGCATACCGTTTATTTTGTTTTGCTATGGAAGTTATTATCTAACAAAAAATCTAAAAAAGAGGGGCGTAGATTATGTCGAACAAAATCAACCCAATTGATGATATTTTATCCCAACATTCCATTATGATTCTTGACGGAGCATTAGCTACAGAATTGGAGGCACATGGATGTAATTTGGACGATCCCCTTTGGTCGGCACGTGTGTTACTAGAAAATCCAGAACTAATTTATCAGGTTCATTTAGATTATTTTATTGCTGGAGCGGACTGTGCCATAACAGCAAGCTATCAAGCTACTATTAGCGGTTTTTCCAAGCGTGGAATACAAGAACAGGAAGCTTTGGAATTAATTAAGAAAACGGTGTTACTTGCAAGAAGGGCAAGAGATGATTTTTGGAAGGAAAATACGCAAACGAATAGGCCTAAACCATTGGTTGTTGCATCAGTTGGGCCGTACGGGGCTTACCTTGCAGATGGTTCAGAGTATGTAGGCAACTATGGTGTGACAGATAAAACATTAGCAGACTTTCACCGTTCGAGAATGTCCGCGTTAATCGAAGCAGGTGCAGATCTATTGGCATTTGAAACGATCCCTTCCCTGCAAGAAGCAAGAGTATTAGATACATTATTGCGTGAGTTTCCAGAAACATATGCGTGGCTTACCTTTTCGCTAAAAAATGAGAAAGAAATTAGTGAAGGTATGAAACTCGTGGAGTGTGCACGAGCTTTTGAGAAAAGTGAACAAATTGTAGCAATAGGCATCAATTGTGCGCCAGTAAACGTTGTGACTGGTGCAATCCAAGAGTTGAGGGCAAACACCAAAAAACCGATTATTGTTTATCCAAACTCTGGTGAAACTTATAATCCAGAAACAAAAACATGGCATGATTATGAACAATGTAACGCGTTGGATATTCAATCTGAAGAATGGTACCAAACAGGTGCACGTTTAATAGGTGGATGCTGCAGAACGACACCTTATCACATTAAGGGAATATCGAACAAGTGGCGTTCTTCCGAGTTTTTCTATTCGAACGAAGCAAAGCAGTAATGTAATGATTGATAATCTATTTTTGTGTGTATTTTCATGATTTAGCTTGTTAAGGAATCTACAGTTTCATCTAGTGGCATAAAATGTTTTTTCAGAGACACAAATGTGGATGGTAGCCTCGGAAATCCTCTGGACTTTTGGGTACCTTAGGTATGGAAAGGAATCAGGGAAAATAAAAACCGCTGGTTTAATAGATATGGTAGATAACATGCTGAATCATTTAATGAAGATGTAGTTGATCCAATTGAAGGTGAAGGGAACCATTTATTCGTAATTAAAGTTAACGAAGAGGTTAATTTATTTAAAAAATAGTTCAATTATTTGAAAAGTTGTTGTAGTAGTTAATATGGTCATATTGCTGTAAAAAAGGGTAGATGTAAACAGGTATGCTCTCCTGTTCATCTATCCTTTCCTTTTTAACTTATAAAATGTGTGACATTATATTCAATCGTATAAATATAGGATTTCATTACTATTTCCTGGATTTTTAATAAAACGATAGGGTTTATTTGGTATGCGTATTATTAAGAGTATGCTTCTATTTTAGGAATGCTTTACCTCACAAAATGAAAGTACACTTTGTTTAGATTTTTAAGTTGATAGATGTCTGGTGCCCCACTGTAAGAACGTAATTGTATTGTAGAAAAATAAAATAGAAGGATTACTTACCTTTAGTAAATATGAGAACTTTATATTTTTATTATTTACGATTATGCAATATCAGACCTCAGATATACATTCGCTCAGTTTTACATTAGGATATATAAAAATTACGTAAACTCCAGATGAACTTCACACTCGAATAGAAAATCCGTTATATAATAACTATAGAATTTATTAATGTTACATTAATTTTTATCTATTAGGATATACAAAATATAAAATTTAGATACGGAATACTAAGGTAAATAACTTCTTATAAGAAAGTAATAAAGGAGAATAGCTATGACAAGCACAATACTGGAATCAAAAAAACTAATATTACTGAAGAAGATGTTGAAATTTTAAAAATAATGGCGCATCCAATTTGTTTACGTATTGTAAACGAGCTAAGCAAACATAATACTTTTAATGTTTCGCAGCTAACAAAAGTTTTAGAGATACCCCAATCATCTGTTTCACAACATTTATCGAAAATGAAGGGTAAAGTACTAAAAGCTGAACGTAAAGGCTTAGAAATTTATTATTCCATTCGTAACAATAAAGCAACTCAAATTGTTGGTATACTTGGATATTAAACTATATATACAATAGCATAAAGATAGAGTAGTACCTGAGTAAGGGTGCTACTCTTTTTGGATTCTATAAACACAACATGACAATTGTTACTTTTTCATAAAAGAACAAGAACATACTAGGAATTATGTTTTCCTACATTGAATTTAAACGTATATGCCATTAAAAATAGATGCCAGACATTTAGGATGTACATAGTTAAAAACCACTCATCAAACCGCTGGAGGGATACAATGTCTTATAAAACGATACATACCGATTTTCAAAATGACTATACAAATGATCGAGATGCCTTGTTAAATGAAGGAATTGTTGAAATTGGTCATGTTCAATATGAAAGTCAAAAAAAGCTGATCATACGTCCTGCCTACGAAATAGAAGGAGAAATATATTTTTTTTCGGGAATGAAAGCAGTGGGAAATACGATATATAGTGTGCAATTACGCCCTTTTCATCAGTTAAAAGAAGCGGAGTACATTCCACTAGAAGAAAAATCTTGTATTACTGTATAAATGAGAGATATAGCTATCAGCTAGGAAGAGATAGAGCAAGTTGAGCGATGTTAATTTTACAAGAACGTGCTTACTTACTTATACTCCTTAAATCTCGAATTTTTTCAACAACTACAACAAAAACGAAGTATGAACGAGCTGAAAAAATCAAAGCCACATTCGATAACATAAAACATGTACCTAATCAGTAATTAGAAGGGAAGTAGCATGCATCTTGATGTACTGATCTTAGAAGAATATCGAACAGTATTAGATACGAAGATTCAAATTTAGGTGACGATACTTAAACTATACGGTATATCAATTTGATTTTCTATACATACGAAATACAATGTGACATACTTGTACCAAAAAATAAAGAAAAGTTTAATAATATCCTTTCAATGGGTTCTTAATACAATTAATTGATTAAACTGAGTTTTTTTCTTAAGCAGCCACCTTTGCTACGTTATTAGGACTTTTAGGCTTTTTAGAGCAACTGGGAGCTGAGTCTAAAAAGGAAATAAAAAAATAATTAATTGTAAAACTTGAGGAACGTTCCTTCAACTGTATTATAATAAAGTAAGCAAGAAAAAGAGCCATAATCCCCAATGGCTGAGATTATGGCTCTTTCAAGATGCAAGAAGTAGACACGAGAGAAAAAATCAGTGACAAGGTACTGATAAATAGAAGAGACTTGTCACTGATTTTTTCTCTTTAAAAGTATACCACAAACTAGTTTTAATATTTATAGTAAATAAATTACAAAAAACCAATTCTTATATAGGAGAATTGGTTTTTTGTAATAAACATAGCCTAAAGGAGACTCGACTCTTTTTTTTAGTATAACATAAATTGAAAGAAAATTCAAAATGAAAAAATCATTCTTTAAAAAGGGTCTGTTGTGAGAGGAGGCCCTTTTACGGAGAATAATATGAGTGGAAAAGCTTTCACATACATAATACATATGTATTTTTATAAATGGTGACAAGTTAATTGAAAGGATAAGAGCAGTTAGAGTAGACTAACTGCTCAATACAGAAAAGAGAAGAGAAGAAATACTGGGACAGATTAAATGAGTTATGGCTTATCGCCTGAGTATAGTCTGTGTTTATTATTTAGAAATATTCAGGTGTATCAAAATGAAAAAAGAGTAAACTTGACCAAAACTAATTCCAGGAATGAATAGTCAAATAAACGGATTATGGTTGTTTCATTTTGCTCCTTGGTAATATTTGTTGCAGTTTGTAGTCAACTTGTATTTACTACTAGAAGTTGACTATGCTTTTTAGAAAGGATGATCAGTTTTCTGTATTTTAAATTAATTTATTGCGAAATACGTACCTAGAGCGGCATTTGTATTTAATTGTGTTACGATAGTTATATAGTAGCAAGTATTGAAAATATATATAAATAGGGGGCTTGTTTCATGTATAACTTACAAGGAGATACGTATGAACAATTAAAAGGAAAAAAGGGGGACTGTACCATATTTTTAAAGAGTGGGGTTCCCATACGCGGGAAAATTCTTGCAACAGATAAATTTACGGTTCTTATGATGGTTCAGGGGAAGCAACAACTAGTTTACAAACAAGCAATTTCTACAATTATTAGGTAATTCTTATTCTATTTTTCGAGGAAGAGAGACAAAATAGAAAAAAGAAGATTGAGATCAATCTTCTTTAAAAAAGGAATACATGACAGAATACTACTCAGCTCGTAATCAATTATAATGAAGTATATAAAGATATTCAATCCATTTTGAATTTTCTCAATATGAATTGTCTCATTACCAAATTATAATATAAGTAATTCTTTTTATTATTATATGTTTGTTCTTTCCTGTTGCAGCATCCTTGTTATAGGGATGCTCTTTTTTGTATAACAAATTCAAAATAAAAAAGATAAGACCAGAGAGGATCTTATCTTTTTCATAAGGAGAAAAAGTCAAAGACTTTCTTAAGATTTATAATATTATATTCCTTACTTTACTTCTATATAAAACCTATATTTAACATCTATTTCTATATTGAGAAATAAATTATAAAATGTGCTATAAATTATTTAAAAATCCAATGCTGTAACAGGAGCTACGAAAAATAAGATTAAGTGTTCTTTATTTTATATACTTGCCAACCAGTATGAAGAATCAAAATTGGGGGAAACTATTGAATACTTAACGATAATTTAGGGGGGACACAAAATGGATCATAACACAAAAGTAAAACTTGGAGATTACGTTCAATTTTCATATCGTAAAAATCCTAATTTACAATTAACAGGATTTGTAGTCAATGTTCTGCAAAATACAATTGTTGTAGATATTACAGAAATGATGGATATTGAAGTAGATGATGTTAGGCAAGTTGTAAAGCATGGTTATTATAATAAAGTGGTTCCTACGCAGATTAAAAATAATGCTTCATAAAAAGTGCTCCTATATAAATTTAGGAGCACTTTTTTATAGAAATAATCTTGACTATATTTTGTATCCCGAAATCTCATACATCGCAATCATGTTAAAATGTTAATTGTTCTCCCGATATGTTCATTTTGTATCTACGTTCTTATCATGAATATCTCCATTTAGGTATAGTTATCCCTAATAATTGATTGCTAAAGAAATTTAAATTTTAGACTGACCGATTTTGTCTAGGAATTTTTTTGATGATAAATTGTTTTATGGCATGACTTATTTGAACTACTTGTAAATGTCAAGATAAACATGTACATTTTCGCTTGTTTAAGCATGTACAAAATCAATCATTTTCTTTGCTAAAATGATCTTTAATTCGATAGGATTGTCCTACAATACTG
>NZ_JBPWAP010000040.1:0-50160 GCF_051776705.1 Bacillus cereus group sp. BceL291
AGACGAAAACTACAATTTAGGTAGACCGCCGTATGCCATGAAAGTGGCACGTACGGTGCGGATCGGGGGAAAAGTTGGAGATAAACTCAAAGACTTACCTATCGACAATAATTGTTGATGTATCGATTATTCCAGTAGGAACAGGTAATCCAAGTGTTAGTGAATATGTAGCAGAAGTACAAAAGGTGCTAGAGAAAAATGCGGATCGCGTGAAGTATCAATTAACACCGATGAATACAATTATTGAAGGAGATCTTCCTGTCATTCTAGAAGTAATTCAACAAATGCATGAAGTTCCATATACGAAAGGTGCACAGCGTGTTGCAACAACAATTCGTATTGATGATCGTCGTGATAAAGTGAGCACAATGGAGAAAAAATTAAACTCTGTTCGATCAAAATTATAAAGAAAAGCAGCGATTTTCGCTGCTTTTTTCATATAGGAGGTAAATAAGATGAGTGAAAAGTTTAACGAACAATTTGACGGGTTGTTAGAGAAATACACGGAACTGTTACTTGGAGAGAGCAATGAAGAGAGAAAAGAACAGGTACAGAAGTGGGCACTTTATTCTTACATAGCGAAGACGATGCCAGCTTTAGTGAAGCATTGGAATGAGACGTATCCCGATGCGAAAGAAGAGATGGTGCAGTTAATTACGGATATTAAAAGGCTGAATGAAGAGAAGCGAAATGAGCAATAAAAAAACTTGAGGGAAATATAATCGTAAGTTTTCTGTATTAATATCCTTATATAATTTACATGGAATATTAAGGGTTTTATAGGCATGTCGAATATTTTCGACATGCCTATTTTATGCCTAGTAAACTCCATTTTTCTAAATGTCGAAAAATATTTTAGTTATATTTATAAGCGGAAATATAGGGTTTTAAATGTTTTTATAGTATTTTATAAATTATCTAAATAATTATTTGTATCCAATAATTTTAAACAATGATATAATTTTGAAGAGGGGTAAAAAACAGATAAATCAAGTCATAGGGGTGAATTACATGGAACAATTAATGCGAAATTCGTTTCTTTTCTTATCTAAAAATAAAGCGCTAACAAAACTGGCTAAAAAGTACGGTTTACGCTTTGGTGCAGGTCGCTTTGTCGCAGGGGAGACAATTGAATTAGCGACAGCAGCTATTAAACAATTGAACAAGCAAGGACTTTGTGTAACAATCGATTATTTAGGGGAATTCGTTGATAATGAAGCGGAAGCAAATGAAATGGCTAACCAATCGATTGAAGCAATCCGTGCAATTGGAAGAGAAGGTCTTGATTCGCAGCTTTCTTTAAAGATGACTTCTATGGGATTAGATATCTCTGATGAAATCGTAATGAACAATATGCGCCGTATTTTAGAAGCGGCGAAAGAAAATGGTGTGTTCGTTACCATTGATATGGAAGACTATACACGCTGTGGTAAAACAATTGATATCTTTAAACAATTAAAATCTGAATACGATAATATTGGTACTGTTATTCAAGCTTACCTATATCGTACAGAAAAAGATATTGAAGATTTAAATGCTTATAATCCTAATTTACGTCTTGTAAAAGGTGCTTATAAAGAACCTGAAGAAGTGGCATTCCCAGACAAGAAAGATGTAGATGACAATTATAAAAAAATTATTAAAATGCACTTATTAAATGGAAATTATACTGCAATTGCTTCACATGACGAAGCGATTATTGAATATACAAAAAAACTTGCTGAAGAACACAACATTCCAAGGGATCAATTTGAATTCCAAATGTTATATGGTATTCGTAATGAGCGTCAACTTGAGCTAGTAAAAGAAGGCTACAAAATGCGAGTTTACGTACCTTATGGAAACGACTGGTATGGATATTTCATGCGTCGTCTAGCAGAGCGTCCAGCAAACGTTGCGTTCGTATTAAAAGGTATGGTTAAAAAATAACCAAGGAGAAAATACTCCTTGGTTATTTTAATTGCTGAAATGCATAATGTGCCATTTTCTTCGTATCAGGATACAGTTGCTTGCGGGTAGAAGATAATACAACATTAATGACACGTTTACCGTCTTTTTCATCCACTGTTACGACTGTATATTTGCCAAGTGCTGATAGACCGCTTTTACTTCCAATCGCATATGGATCGTCATATAGTTCTTCTCGTCCGTAGTTTGCGATGTTTGGAGAGCGTTCTGAAGTATGTAGAGTTGTACGCGTTGAATTCATATATTCTAAAACAACTGGATACTTTAATGCTTCTTTCGTAATAATAGCAATGTCATATGGTGATACTTTATTCCCAATTGCATCAGCACCACTTGCGTTTTTGAAAGTTGCATGCTTTGTACCAAGTTCCTTCGCTCTAGCATTCATCATTTTCACAAATTCATTTTTTGATCCTGCAATATGTTCTGCAATTGATTCAGCTATTGGATCTGCACTAATGATAAGCATAAGTTTTAATGCCTCATCACGCTTTAATTTTTCTCCAGCACGAAGTTTAATTTTCTTGCTTTGACTTTCTGTTTTAATTGCGTTTTCTGTAACCGTAATTTCTTCATCTTCTTTTACATTCTCTAGTAAAAGAAGGGTTGTCATCATTTTGGCTATACTAGCCGGATAAGAGCGTTCGTCTTCGCGTTTCCCATACAAAATTTCACCTGTGTTTGCATCGATTGTAACCCCATATTGCCCAGTAATGTTGGGTTGATCAGCTCTTACAGCTTGTTGTCTTTGTGCATAAGAGAAGAAAATCATCCCTGTAAATAGTGTGGCAATCATTACAATCATAACTATTGTTCGTTTCATTATAATTCCCTCATTTGTTACAAATAAATTGGGCAGAAAAAGCAGCCATTAATCATTATGCCACGTTCTCTGCCCAAAAATATAGCGTTATTTTTCGCCCATATTATGCTTTTTATATTGTTGGTTATTACCTTGACGTCCTTTTTCCACGCCGTGGTTATGCGGACCTGCGTTTCCAGTTACACTAGCTGCACTAATTCCAGCCTTTGAAGGGTTCTTCTTAAGTTTTGCCATATATATTCCTCCAGTTTCGTCAGATTATAAAAAGGGAAAGTGTATTTTAGTGAAGAAAATACATATATAGCATGGCCAAATGAAAGAAAAATATTTATTTCAGAAAATTTTATCAATAAATATATTGCGAAAATTTAAACAGTATCATATATTTATTAGTAGAGGCTCACTCATTGATTGCGACTTATGTCGAAAAATTGAATGAGCATTCATTCAAGAATAGGGGGAGAATTGGATGTTCCAAATTAAAAAGGCTGCTGTTCTAGGTTCAGGCGTAATGGGTTCGGGAATTGCGGCACACTTAGCTAATATTGGTATTCCGACATTATTGCTTGATATTGTACCACCTGCGCTTACGAAAGAAGAAGAAGCGAAGGGACTTACATTAGAACATAAAAGTGTGAGAAATCGTTTTAGTAATACGGCTGTGCAAAAACTATTAAAGCAAAAACCAGCTCCTCTGACAGTGAAAGGAAATCTAGCACTGATTGAAGCAGGTAACTTAGAAGATGATCTTGAGCGTCTAGCTGATGTAGATTGGATTATTGAAGTAGTAGTTGAAAACTTAGATATTAAAAAGAAATTATTTGAAAAAGTAGACGCTGTTCGTAAACCGGGCTCAATTGTAAGCTCGAATACGTCAGGCATTTCAGTTGAAAAAATGGCAGAAGGTCGTTCAGACGACTTCCAGAAACACTTCTTAGGCACACACTTTTTTAACCCACCACGATATTTAAAACTTCTAGAGGTAATACCGACGAAAGAAACAGATCCACAAGTATTAAGCTTCATGAAACTATTTGGCGAAGACGTTCTTGGAAAAGGCGTTGTTATCGCAAAAGATACACCAAACTTTATTGGAAACCGCATCGGTACGTACGGTTTACTTGTTACTCTTCAAGAGATGGTAAAACGCGGCTATAGCATTGGGGAAGTTGATTCTGTAACAGGCCCACTTATTGGTCGTCCGAAGAGCGCAACGTTCCGCACATTAGATGTTGTCGGTTTAGATACATTCGTACACGTTGCAAATAACGTATATGAAAATGTGCAAGAAGAAGAGCGTGATGTATTTAAAGTACCAGCTTTCATGCATGACATGCTTGAGAAAAAATGGCTTGGAAGTAAAACGGGGCAAGGCTTCTTCTTAAAACAAGGAAAAGAAATTTTAGAACTAAATCCTGAAACGATGGAATACGAAGCGCGTAAAAAGTTAAAAGCTGCATCCGTAGAGTTAAGTAAACAAGAAAAAGGATTAGCGAATAAATTGAAAGCGCTTGTATACGCGAAAGACCGTGCAGGAGAGTTATTATGGAACATCATTACACCAACTCTTTTATACTCTGCAAAACTTCATAAAGAAATTGCTGACGATATCGTTGCAATTGACCAAGCGATGAAGTGGGGCTTCGGCTGGGAGCAAGGGCCATTTGAAGTGTGGGATGCAATCGGCGTTGAAAAATCTGTTCAAAAGATGGAAGAAAATGGCGTAGTTGTTCCTACGTGGGTGAAAGAAATGTTAGAGAAAGGTTTCACTACTTTCTATAAACATGATAACGGCGATAGCTACTATTACGATAATGGCGAATATAAGCTAATCGAGCGTAATAAAAAAGCAATTTCTCTTAAGCAATTAAAAGCAAAAAATGGTGTATTAAAGAAAAATAGCGGAGCGAGCTTAATTGATTTAGGCGACGGCATCCTTTGCTTAGAGTTCCATTCGAAGAGCAATGCAATCGGTATGGATATTACGCAAATGATTAACTACGCTGTTGATGAAGTAGAAAAGAATTATAAAGGTCTTGTTATCGGTAACCAATCGAAGAACTTCTGCGTTGGTGCGAACCTAGCAATGATCTTAATGGAAGCACAAGACGACAACTACTTTGAAATTGAGTGGGTTGTGAAAAACTTCCAAGATGCAATGACGAAAATTAAGTACTCTTCTAAGCCAGTTGTAGCAGCACCATATGGTATGACGCTTGGCGGAGGTACAGAAGTTTGCTTACCAGCAGCGAGCATTCAAGCTTCTAGTGAAACGTATATGGGCTTAGTAGAAGTTGGTGTTGGCTTAATCCCTGGCGGAGGCGGTAATAAAGAGCTATACATTAAACACTTAAACAAAATGGCAAACGGTGTAGAGTTTGATCTGCAAAAAGTTGCAAATAAAGTGTTCGAAACAGTCGCAATGGCGAAAGTTTCAACTTCAGGACAAGAAGCAGTTTCTCATAACTTCTTAGGTGATAAAGATGGTATTAGTGTGAATGGTGATCACTTACTATACGATGCGAAACAGAAAGCACTTGCTTTATATGAAGCTGGTTATAAAGCGCCGATCCGTAAAAAGATACCAGTTGTTGGGGAAACAGGATATGCAACTCTTGCACTTGGTGCGGAAGCAATGCATTTATCTGGTTACATTTCAGAGTACGATCTTCACATTGCTAAGAAACTTGCATATGTCATTGCGGGCGGAAAAGTGCCGTACGGAACAGAGGTTGATGAGCAATATTTATTAGATGTAGAACGTGAAGCATTTATTAGCTTAGTAAGTGAGATGAAATCACAAGCAAGAATGCAGCACATGCTTGTAAAAGGAAAGCCATTACGTAACTAATAACGAGGGGAGATATCGTTCATGAGAGAAGCTGTCATTGTTGCGGGAGCAAGAACACCAATTGGAAAAGCAAAGAGGGGTTCATTAAAAACAGTTCGTCCTGACGATCTAGGGGCGTTAGTAGTAAAGGAAACGTTAAAGCGTGCGAATTATGAAGGACCAATCGATGATTTAATTTTCGGTTGTGCGATGCCAGAAGCAGAGCAAGGTTTAAATATGGCTCGTAATATCGGCGGATTAGCAGGACTTTCTTACGATGTTCCAGCTATTACGATTAACCGTTACTGTTCTTCAGGTTTACAAAGTATCGCTTACGGAGCTGAGCGTATTATGCTTGGTCACTCTGAAGCTGTATTATCAGGCGGAGCAGAATCAATGAGTTTAGTTCCAATGATGGGACACGTTGTTCGTCCGAATAGTCGCCTTGTAGAAGCGGCTCCAGAATATTATATGGGTATGGGACATACAGCAGAGCAAGTTGCTGTGAAATATGGAATTTCTCGTGAAGAGCAAGATGCATTTGCAGTAAGAAGTCATCAACGTGCTGCGAAAGCATTAGCTGCAGGAAACTTTGCTGATGAAACAGTACCTGTAGATGTGACGTTACGCTCGGTTGGATCAAACAATAAACTTCAAGAAGAAACAATCACTTTCGCACAAGATGAAGGTGTAAGAGCAGAGACGACACTAGACATTTTAGGAAAATTACGTCCAGCATTTAACGTTCGCGGTTCTGTAACAGCTGGTAACTCTTCACAAATGAGTGATGGTGCAGCATCTGTATTATTAATGGATCGCGAAAAAGCAGTGAGCGATGGCATGAAGCCACTTGCGAAATTCCGTTCATTTGCAGTAGCTGGCGTACCACCAGAAGTAATGGGAATCGGCCCAATCGCTGCAATTCCAAAAGCGTTAAAACTAGCTGGCTTAGAGTTATCTGATATTGGCTTATTCGAACTAAATGAAGCATTTGCTTCTCAATCGATCCAAGTTATTCGTGAACTTGGTTTAGATGAAGAAAAAGTAAACGTAAACGGTGGTGCAATCGCACTTGGACATCCACTTGGCTGTACAGGAGCAAAACTAACACTATCTCTTATTCACGAAATGAAACGCCGCAACGAACAATTCGGTATCGTAACAATGTGTATCGGCGGCGGAATGGGAGCAGCGGGAGTATTTGAATTACTTTAAAAAGTGCAGGTGGCTCGTTTAGAACAGGAGGGCGTTGGAAGCCTTGACGAAGAGGCGCTTTTTGCCTCACAGGAAGGGGTGAAACGACCGACTGTTTTAGCCACTGGAACTGGATTATGAAAAAAAGTGGAAGCGGCTCGTTCAGAATGTGAGGGGGATGGAGCTTCAGACGTAGAGGCGCTCTTTGCCTCGTAGGAAGAAGCGAAGCCACCGAACATTCTAGCCGCTGGAACTGGATTATAAAAAAAATGGAAGCAACAAAGGTTTATAAAAAAAGGGAGAGCTAGCTTCTTTCAAAAAGAGAGAAGCGGCTCATGAAAATATGAAGGAGGAAATTTTCATGGAAAAAACAGTAGGAAATGCGGTTAAAGGCGGTAGCTTTTTAGTAGATGAGATTACGATTGATCAAGTGTTTACGCCAGAAGATTTTTCATCTGAGCATAAAATGATTGCAAAAACGACAGAGGACTTTATCGTAAATGAAGTTCTTCCAGAGCTTGAATATTTAGAGCAACATGAGTTTGATCGCTCAGTTCGTCTTTTAAAAGAAGCTGGAGAACTTGGTTTATTAGGCGCTGACGTACCAGAAGAGTACGGCGGAATTGGTCTTGATAAAGTAAGCTCAGCGTTAATCGCAGAGAAGTTCTCTCGCGCTGGTGGCTTTGCAATTACTCACGGTGCTCACGTAGGTATCGGCTCTTTACCAATCGTATTATTCGGTAACGAAGAGCAAAAGAAAAAATATTTACCATTGCTTGCAACTGGTGAAAAATTAGCTGCATACGCATTAACAGAGCCAGGTTCAGGATCTGATGCATTAGGCGCAAAAACAACTGCACGTTTAAATGCAGAAGGTACACATTATGTATTAAACGGTGAAAAACAATGGATTACAAACTCTGCATTCGCTGACGTATTCGTTGTATATGCAAAAATTGATGGCGAGCACTTCTCAGCATTTATCGTAGAGAAAGACTACGCTGGCGTATCTACAAGCCCAGAAGAAAAGAAAATGGGTATTAAATGTTCTTCAACTCGTACGTTAATTTTAGAAGATGCGTTAGTACCGAAAGAAAACTTACTTGGCGAAATCGGTAAAGGTCATATTATCGCATTCAACATTTTAAATATCGGTCGTTATAAATTAGGTGTTGGTACAGTTGGATCTGCGAAACGTGCAGTAGAAATTTCAGCACAATATGCAAACCAACGTCAACAGTTCAAACAACCAATCGCTCGCTTCCCATTAATTCAAGAGAAACTTGCGAATATGGCAGCAAAAACATATGCAGCTGAAAGCTCTGTATATCGTACAGTAGGTTTATTCGAAAGCCGCATGAGCACATTATCTGAAGAAGAAGTAAAAGACGGTAAAGCAGTAGCAGCTTCTATCGCTGAATATGCAATCGAGTGCTCTTTAAACAAAGTATTCGGTTCTGAAGTATTAGACTATACAGTAGATGAAGGTGTTCAAATTCACGGTGGTTATGGATTTATGGCAGAGTACGAGATTGAAAGAATGTACCGCGATTCTCGTATTAACCGTATTTTCGAAGGAACGAACGAAATTAACCGCCTAATCGTACCAGGTACGTTCTTACGTAAAGCGATGAAAGGTGAATTACCACTTCTTCAAAAAGCACAAAAATTACAAGAAGAGTTAATGATGATGATGCCAGAAGAAGTAGGCGATGAGCCATTAGCACTTCAAAAGTATTTAGTAACTAATGCGAAGAAAATCGGCTTAATGGTAGCTGGATTAGCGGCTCAAAAATATGGTAAAGCATTAGATAAAGAGCAAGAAATTCTTGTAAATATCGCTGACATCGTAAGCAATCTATACGCAATGGAATCAGCTGTTCTTCGTACAGAAAAAGCGATCAAAACAACTGGTCTTGAAAAGAATAAACAAAAAGTGTTATACACTGAAGTATTCTGCCAAGAAGCATTTAACGAAATCGAAGCAGATGCGAAAGAAACACTTATCGCAGTTGAAAACGGCGACATGCTGCGCATGATGTTATCATCATTACGTAAATTAACTCGCCACACACCACTTAACGTAATTCCGAAGAAACGTGAAATCGCTGCGAAAATTTTAGAAGATGAGCGTTACACAGTTTAATATCTTTAAAGAACAGTAGTCGTTTATACGGCTACTGTTCTTTTTTTTGAAAAAAAGAAATTTTTTAGTGACACAAAACTAATACCATTAGTATAATAAAACTAATACCATTAGTATAATAAAACTAATGGTATTAGTTTTCGTGAAAAGGGAGATGGGACTATGAGGATGATACATGAAAAAACGTTATATCAATTGTCATTTTTGCCAAGAGCGTTTCCTGTAAATTGTTACTTTGTAGAGGAAGAAGATGGTTTAACTTTAATTGATGCGGCTTTGCCATATAGCGCAAAAGGTATTTTACAGGCGGCTGAGAAAATAGGAAAACCAATTACTAAAATTGTATTAACACATGCGCATGATGATCACATCGGTGCATTAGACGCATTAAAGGAAGTACTTCCTCATGTTCCAGTCTATATTTCTAAGCGGGACGCAAAGCTGTTAGAAGGAGATACGACGTTACAAAAGGATGAACCGAATATACCGATAAAAGGCGGTGTACCTAAAAAAGTAAAAACGGTACCTGATGTTTTATTAGAAGATGGGGACCGAGTTGGATCGCTTCTTGCAATTATGACACCGGGACATACACCAGGATCCATGTCGTTTCTTGATGTACGGAATAAAGCTCTTATTGTTGGGGATGCATTCCAAACAAGAGGAGGTATGGCTGTTTCGGGACAAATGAAATTTTGGTTTCCGTTTCCTGCGATGGCAACGTGGAGCAAAGAAATATCATTACAAAGTGCAGAGAAGTTAAGCGAATATGAGCCTTCCTTACTTGCGGCAGGGCATGGGGAAATGATAAAGAATCCAGGGACTGTCATAGAGCTTGCTATTAAGGAAGCTAAGCGGAATATAGAAAGTAAGAAAGAGGGGTAATTTATGTCACCGAGAATCGGACTTACATTACAAAAAATTGTAGAAACAGCGGCAGAAATTGCAGATACAAATGGAATACAAGAAGTAACGTTAGCTTCATTAGCGCAAAGGTTAGGGATACGTTCGCCCTCACTATATAATCATGTAAAAGGGTTACAAGATGTACGGAAAAATCTTGGTATTTACGGAATCAAACAGCTGCATAACAGACTAGAAGAAGCTACTGAGGGTAAATATACGGACGAAGCAATTCATGCATTAGGAGAAGCGTATGTAGCATTTGTCCGAAAACATCCTGGACTATATGAAGCAACTTTTTTACGAGATGAAGAAGTAAGAAAAGCAGGTGACGGAATTGTAAAGCTTTGTCTTCAAGTATTACAACAGTATGGCTTAGAAGGAGAGAATGCACTTCATGCGACACGCGGATTCAGAAGTATTTGTCATGGATTTGCTTCGATTGAACAGCAAGGCGGATTTGGTTTGCCGTTAGATCTAGATATAAGTTTACATGTATTATTGGAAACGTTTATTAAAGGGTTACGTGAATAAGAAGCAAGGTAAACAAAAACCTTAGAAGTGATTCTAAGGTTTTTTAGTGCATATGATTCGAAAAGAATGGTAGGCTTTTTCTTATGAAATGATATTATTTTGCAGGTTTGAAAAATGTATATATCGCTAAGTAAAAGCAAACGAAACTGAATACGATGGGGTCTTGATATGGACTAGGCTCAGAGCCCTTCTGGATTTCTGTAAGGAAGTCATGTGTTTTCATGTTTATTGCTCCTTTATATAAGAATACTTTTAATGAAGCTAATACTTACTAATAGAGTTGCACTAATAAACAATAGGAAAAATGTAGTGTTACGATTTTTATAATTGTTAAGTGCTATAAATAGAAAGCAAATGAGAAATAACATATGTAAAGCTATAGAAGTGAATAACGGCTTTAAATTTAATATATCAATCAACAGTTTTACATAGAGGCTTGCGTAAATGATAAAGAAGATAACTTTAACATATTTTTGCATGAGCACACCTTCCTACCATGGTTTGTTTGAGGATTATACTGTTATTATAAGGTTAGCTTTTGAATATTTGTATTTTTCTGTAATTATAACATTTTTTTGTATTTATAAATAGATGTGATTGATTTGAAATGTAAGAAAGCTTTTTCATGAATACGATTTAAAAAGAACAGAATACTAAAGGAGAATGAAAGAAGAAAGGTAGGAGTATTCCATGCAAAATTTAACAGAGCTTGAAGTAGAAAACTTACGTCATTTAATTGGTGGACACGCAACAATTATTAACAAGTTGGAGCAGTATGCAGAAACGTGTACAGATCCACAATTGAAACAAATGTTACAAAAGGATGCGCAAGATGCACGAAATACGAAACAGCAATTAATGACTTTCCTAGGATAGGAGGAAGCGGAACATGAATGAAAAAGATATGGTAAATGATTATTTGGCAGGATTAAATGCAAGTTTAACAAGTTATGCAAATTATATTGCTCAGTCTGATAATGAACAGTTACATCAAACGTTAATTCAAATTCGTAATCAAGACGAGGCGCGCCAACGTAATATGTATGAGTATGCAAAGCAAAAGAGTTATTACAAACCGGCAGCACCTGCCAATCCGATGATTGTGCAGCAATTGAAAAGTCAGTTAAGTGCAGAATAATAGGATGAAAAAACGAGCGAAAATGGATTCGCTCGTTTTCTTTTTTTATATGTCAATAAATACATAATAAATATTTTTCCAGCTGTAACAAATATGACGAAAATGGAATATAACAATTCACAAAAAGGACAAACGATTTGCTCAATATTTCACAAAGTATCCATGGTTTCTATCGTGAGAACCTTTATAATTAGGAGTGTAAAGAGCAAAAGAAATAGATTATATGATCAATTAGGAGAGATTGCTATGAAAAGACATACAAGAAAAATTGCAATTATCGGTACTGGATTAGTTGGATCAAGTTGTGCGTATTCCATTGTAAATCAAGGGATTTGTGAAGAGCTATTATTAATTGATATAAATCATGAACGTGCAGTTGGGGAAGCAATGGATTTATCACATTGCATTAACTTTACAAATACAAGAACAAAAGTATATGCAGGAAGCTATGAAGACTGCAAAGATATGGACATTGTTATTATTACAGCAGGGCCAGCACCAAAACCAGGGCAAAGTCGCTTAGATACTTTAGGAGCGAGTGCGAAGATTATGGAAAGTGTTGTTGGCGGCGTAATGGAAAGTGGATTTGATGGTATTTTCTTACTTGCATCGAACCCAGTTGATATTATTACATATGAAGTGTGGAAATTATCTGGATTACCTAGAAATCGCGTAATCGGTACTGGTACATCACTAGATTCTTCTCGCTTAAGAACAATTTTATCTGAAATGCTACATGTAGACCCTCGTAGTATTCATGGGTATTCATTAGGAGAACATGGTGATTCTCAAATGGTTGCTTGGTCTCATGTAACTGTTGGTGGAAAGCCAATTCTGCAAATTTTAGAAGAACAAAAAGAACGATTTGGTGAAATAGATTTAGATGAAATTGTTGAGAAGACTGCAAAAGCTGGTTGGGAAATTTATAAACGTAAAGGAACTACTTATTACGGAATTGGAAATTCTCTAGCATATATTGCGAGTTCAATCTTTAATGATGATCACCGTGTCATTGCTGTATCAGCCATTTTAGATGGTGAGTATGGTGAATATGATATTTGTACAGGAGTACCAGCTATTATTACTAGAGACGGTATAAGAGAAGTTGTAGAACTCAATTTAACAGAGGATGAAGAATCTCGATTCGCAAAATCAAACGATATTTTACGTGATTATATGAAAACAATTGGTTACTAACTTATAGAAGAAGGTGAAACAAATGAAGGAATATATAATGTCTCGTGTATTTAAAGCATCTGCTGGAATCGCACAAGGTATTTTCGTATCCCTCGGAATTGGTTTACTGATCGAAAATATAGGAAGAATTGTTGATATACCATTACTTATTACAATCGGAGTTGTTGCAAAATCACTAATGGCACCGGCAATTGGTGCCGGAATTGCTTTTATGCTCGGTGCAAACGGTCTTGTAATCTTCTCGGCGATGGTAGCCGGAGCAATTGGTGCCGGATCCATTTCAATTACTGAAGCCGGTCTAATTATTAAAACAGGTGAGCCAATCGGTGCATTATTAACAGCAACTTTAGCTGTATATATTGGTAAACGTTTAAGCGGAAAAACTGCGTTAGATATGATGCTCGTTCCATTTGCAGCAATATTAGGTTCTGGTTTAGTTGGTATTTGGTTATCTCATAATATTACTCCTGTTTTAAATGCAGTTGGAGCGTTTATTAAAGATAGCTCAGCTGGTAGTCCGTTTATTGCTTCTATCGTCATTGCAGTAGTTTGGGGGCTATTACTTATCTCTCCAGCTTCATCAGCTGCGTTAGCAATTGCACTTAGCTTAGACGGTGTTGCAGGTGGTGCTGCTCTTGCCGGATGCGTCGCTCAGTTTATCGGATTCTCTGTCATCTCAGCGAAAGAAAATAATTTAGGTGGCATATTAGCTCAAGCACTTTGTACTCCGAAAGTACAGTTACCAAATATCACTAAAAATCCAATGATTCTCGTCCCAACTGTCGTTGCCAGTGCTATAGTCGGTCCAGTATCCGCATTAATTTTCCAACTGGAAGCAGGAAAGGAAATTGCAGGTCTTGGATTAAGTTCTCTTATCGCACCAATTAATTTAATTTCCAGCCAAGGATGGGAAGTTCTCCCGGCGATGGTAATTACTTATATCGTCATTCCAGTAGCTGTTTCTTATATACTTTACATTGCTCTTAAAAAAGCAGGTCGTATTCACTCTGGTGATATGACTGTACCGCAATCTTAAGTTGAAAATCTCCTTAATAATATATAAAAGCAGACTGAGAAGCCACAGTCTGCTTTTTGTCATGCTACATTCTATGATTTTGTTTTACTGGAACTCTTATTGGTTCTTTGGCCAATAAGAGCTGAACGCCGAAGTAAAGTATACTTGCAAGCGTCATTCCAGAAATGGCATCTACAAAGGCATGCTGCTTCGTAAATAGCGTTGATAAAATAATAAGTGTACCGAAGAAAGTAAGGATGTAATATTCAAAAGCATGCTGTTCTCTACGCTTAAAGGCAGCTAACATAATTACAAATGTAGTAAGAACGTGAATGCTAGGGAAACAGTTTACTGGCTGGTCGATACTATAAATATAGCGAACTAGTTCAGAAAATACATCTGTTCCAACGACAGTCGGACGCGGTACAGTTGTTTGCCAAAAATAATAAATAGAAAAACAAGCAAGCTTTCCAAAAATAACACTACTTAAAGTGACATAATATTGCTTTCGGTCAGCAAAGCAGTAATAAATAAGTGCGCCGTATAAGTATGGAAACCAAAGTAAATAAGGAATAATAAATGCTTTTACAAATGGAATCCAATCATCTACTACAGTTGTAACGTCTACTGCGTGAACAGTCGATTTATTTAATACGTCGTAAAGGGGACTTACGAGCACGAGTAGAAGTATATAACTTAACGGAAGAAAAGATGAAAGTTTAAATTTCTTCATGTTGATCTCCTATGTTTAGTAATGTAAGTAAATTCAATTGATTATAATATAGAAACGTGAATTGGGCTATCGATTTTACTTACATTTTCTTGAATTAACCTTACGTTTTTGTCACTTGACTAAAAAGAAGGAGAGGGTGCTAAATGAAGCGTTTATCGTATTTCTTATTTTTTATATTGATATGCCTAGTAGGTGCTGGGTGTGCAAAGGATAAAGAAGGAGAGAAATTAGAATATAATGGAAGAGCACTCGTAATTGGAGTTGTTGGAGAAAAGCCGAAAGATACGTTTAGGAATGTAAAGTTTGAAGAAATGAAGTTAGAGGAACTAGAAAAGAAATCTAAGGAAGTGGATGGTTTTCTAATAATGAAAGATCACTTTCAAGAAGCCTCAACAGAGCAGTATAAAAATGTATTTTCATCGCTAAAGAAACCAGTGTTTTTTATCGGTTTACAAGATAAATCATATTCAATTTTTATTACAAAAGGAATAGAGTATAACAGTGCACGAAAAGATGTAAATGCTATGTATACGCAAGGCTTTGCAAATATCGGAAGTGGTGAAGGGCAACAATGGGCAATTGGTTTATCTAATGGTGGAAATACAGAAGAAAGTATTCATAATATGTATATCGTCGTATTTCAAACCATCGCAGATTATTTGAATAGATGATGAGGGAGCCTGTAAACGAGGCTTCTTATTTTTTTAATCAAACGTTTGTTTAAGCTGTATGTTCGGTAGGAAGAAACTGATGTAACTCAATGGTTAACAAAGAGAAATGGAGAATTAATCAAACGTTTGTTTAAGCTGTATGTTCGGTAGGAAGAAACTCCTGTAGTTCAAAGGTTAAGAAAGAAAAATGGAGAATTAATCAAACGCTTGTTTAAGATATATGTTTGGTGCAGAATCTAAAAAATTTATATATTTATTTTTTTCTTAACAAATGGCGGAAAAATAAGAAAAATTCGCAGGATTATTAAAAATTATCACGAAATAAGTAAAAGTTTAGCGAATAATGGTTTGAAATAATAAAACGTTTTCTATATGATAAAGGTAAAGGTTAGTAAAAAAGTAGGTGAATTTATGACAGTAACATTTTATTCATATCCAAAGTGTGGCACATGTCAAAAGGCAAAGAAATGGTTTGAGGCAAACGATGTAGCATATGAGATGATTCATATTGTTGAAAATCCACCATCAAAAGAAGATTTACGTAATTTACATGAAAAAAGTGAATTACCATTAAAAAAATTCTTTAATACAAGTGGAATGCGTTACCGTGAACTTGGTCTAAAAGATAAGTTGAAAGATGCAAGCGAAGACGAAATGTATGAGCTTTTAGCATCTGATGGCATGTTGATTAAACGTCCAATTGTAACAGATGGAACGAATGTAACACTTGGTTTTAACGAAGAGCAGTTTGAAAGTGTGTGGAAAAAGTACCAATAAGGTATTTTTACATAATTAATACATTCACTGGAGGTACAGTCATGAGCATTCCAAATAATTTACGTTACTCTGAAGAACACGAATGGGTAAAAACTGAAGGTAATGAAGTTGTTATCGGTATCACTCACTTTGCACAAGGTGAGCTAGGCGATATCGTATTCGTTGAACTTCCTGAAGTAGGTGCAACAATCGAAGCTGACGAGCCATTCGGAAGCGTAGAATCTGTTAAAACAGTTTCTGAGTTATACGCACCTGTAAGCGGTAAAGTTGTAGCAGTAAACGAAGAATTAAGTGACCAACCAGAACTTGTTAACGAATCTCCATACGAGGGTGCATGGATGGTTAAAGTTGAACTTTCTGATGCAAGCCAAGTTGAGAAGTTATTAACTGCAGAAAAATATGCAGAAATGACAAACCAAGACTAATTATAGTCGACTAAAGGACAGCCTTTGTGCTGTCCTTTTTTATTTTGTGTGAAATAATGAAATTCAAGTTATATGTAAATAAATAAGCTATTATGAGAAAAACTGTTTTGTGGTAAGGTTTCATAAGTCTTCACAATCTAAACGAGCCGCTTGCGCTTTTCTTTTGCAAAAATAAACAGGAAACAACATGAAAATAACGAATATACTATATACTAAGTTCAAGGTTATATAGTATATGGTGATCGGGTGATGACATATGATTTATGTAGAAAAAGTCATTATTGTAGAAGGTACATCAGATAGAAGAAAGATTGAATCTATTATTCGTGAACCGGTGGAAATTGTTTGTACAAATGGTACAATTGGTTTGTCGAAAATGGATGAGCTCGTTGATCAGTTTTTTGATAAGGAAGTGTATGTGCTAGTGGATGCTGATGATGCTGGAGAAAAGTTAAGGAAACAATTTCGAAAAGAATTTCCGCAAGCCGAGCATATCTATATTGATCGCTCGTACCGAGAAGTGGCAACTGCGCCATCTACACACTTAGCAAATGTATTATGGGGAGCCGACATTGACGTTTATACAGAATATTTACGGTAAGGAATGATAGAAGTGATTGATTGGACAGGAGCCGAAGCTACAGCCCTAATAGAGAACGAAGAAAAAACAGTATTATATGTATATACTCCAATGTGTGGAACATGCCAATTAGCAAAAAAGATGTTAACAGTTGTTGAGATGACAATTGAAGGCCTCAAAATTGGGATGTTAGATTTAAATTATGCTCCGTATTTAGCGAAAGAGTATGGGATTGAAAGTGTACCTTGTTTACTTGTTTTTGAAAATGGGACACTGATGAAGAAGATATACGCATTTCATTCGGTTGAATATTTATATACGGAATTAAAGTAGGCGGCAAAATTTTTGCCGCCTCGACATATTTCTTGGGAAATATGTCGAGATGCAGGGTGGATACAGTATTTGTCGAGCGAAAATAACAGGATTGCTCTTTAGTGAGAGGGAATGGTATGTAATAGAAAGTGATATGAAGGATGTGATTTAGGGTGAGATTATATTCTTTGCTTCAATCATTTGTAAATTACGCTAATGGTCAATATCATTTAGAACCGCTTTTAAGACAAGAAGAAAAAACTGTTAATTTTCGCTTTGGAGATGAAAGTTGTTCGTTACAAATTTCAAGAGATTATATAGAGCTGGTACATGAGGAAAGAGGAACGGAACAAATCATTTGCTTAGATGAAAAGGATATAGAACAATTGGTGAATGGAAATGTACGATTGCAAATGTTAATGAACGATGGACGTGTACAATATTCAGGAACGTACCGAACGATGTTATTAGTGGAATCGATGTTTCATATATGTAAACCGATGTCAGTAGGTGCTTAAAATTCTGAAGTTTCATTTTTTGCGAAAATTTCTGTTGACATGGTGAGTGTATATTGATACAATTCAAGTCATAAAATATAGACAATTTCATAAATTTCAAATCAGACGAAAATTGAATCTGATTTCTCTTATCAAGAGAGGTGGAGGGACTGTGCCCTGTGAAGCCCGGCAACCGTCAACTTATGTTGAAATGGTGCCAATTCCTGCAAAGCGAATGCTTTGAGAGATGAGAGAGAGGGATAATGTTGTTATATACGCATATAAACCTTTCTGCTTCTCTAAAGCAGAAAGGTTTTTTTATTGTTTGAATGTGGAGGACATTCAAATAATAAAAGTAATGATAACAGTGGACTACACGCATTAAAAATAAAAAATTGCGGAGTCGATCCAAACAAAAAAGGGGTGAACATCATGATTCTATTAGAGAACGTAAAGAAAATATATAAGGCGAAAAGCGGTGATGTCACTGCTGTAGATAACGCCAATTTAAAAATAGAAAAAGGCGAAATATTTGGTGTTATTGGATATAGCGGCGCTGGAAAAAGTTCGTTAATCAGATTGTTTAATCAGTTAGAGAAACCGACTTCTGGCCAAATTACAATTGCGAATCGTGTTATATCAGCAATTACAGGAAGTGAACTTCGTAAGGCAAGACAAGAAATCGGAATGATTTTTCAACACTTCAACTTACTTTGGTCACGAACTGTACGTGAAAATATTGAGTTTCCACTTGAAATTGCAGGTGTTGATAAAGCGAAGAGAAGAAAACGTGTTGATGAATTAATTCATCTTGTTGGATTAGAAGGAAGAGGAGACGCGTACCCATCTCAGCTGAGTGGAGGACAAAAGCAACGCGTCGGGATTGCAAGAGCATTAGCTAACAATCCACAAGTGCTTTTATGTGATGAAGCAACGTCAGCTCTTGATCCGGAAACGACAGATCAAATTTTAGATTTACTATTAGACATTAATAAGCGTCTTGGTTTAACAATTGTACTCATTACACATGAAATGCACGTGATTCGAAAGATTTGTAACCGAGTGGCGGTAATGGAGAGAGGAAAGATTGTAGAAACAGGTCCAGTACTTGATGTATTCCGTAATCCGAAGCAAGATATTACGAAACGATTTGTACAGCAGTTAACAGATTCTGAAGATACAAATGAAACAATTGAAAATTTAATTGAAAAATATCCAGATGGAAAAGTAATTCGTTTGCAGTTTATCGGTGAGGCTGTAGAAAGACCAGTGCTTCAACGATTAATGCAACGCAGTGATATAGAAGTTAGCATTTTGCAAGGAAATATTGCACAAACGAATAACGGTTCTTACGGTAGTTTAGTTGTTCATTTAAATGGTGAGGAAACAGCGATCCAGCAAGCAATAGAAGGAATTCATCAAGATCAAGTAGAGCTGGAGGTGATTGCACATGGATAAGTTACTCGCAAATGTTGATTGGAATCAAATGTTAGAAGCAACTGGTGAAACGTTATATATGACGGCAATCGCAGCCCTTGCGACATTTGTTTTAGGACTAATTTTAGGATTGTTACTCTTCATGACAGCAAAAGATAATTTATGGGAAAACAAATCAATTAATACGGTGATTGGAGCATTCGTAAATATATTCCGCTCTATACCGTTCATCATTTTAATTATTTTATTAATCCCATTTACAAAGATTCTTCTTGGAACAATTCTTGGAGCAAGTGCAGCTCTGCCGGCTTTAATTATTGGAGCCGCACCATTCTACGCGAGAATGGTTGAAATTGCACTTCGCGAAATTGATAAAGGTGTAATTGAAGCTTCAAAAGCAATGGGAGCAAAAACAAGCACAATTATTTTGAAAGTGTTAATTCCAGAATCATTACCAGCATTAGTATCTGGTATTACGGTTACGACAATTGCTTTAGTAGGCTATACAGCAATGGCGGGAGTTGTTGGTGCTGGTGGCCTTGGAACACTTGCTTACTTAGAAGGATTCCAGAGAGGGAATAACGATGTAACAATCGTTGCGACAATTTGTGTATTACTAGTTGTATTTTTAATCCAGTGGATTGGTGATAGTTTAACGACTCGAATAGATAAACGATAATAAAAACGGGAGGATATTTTAAATGAAAAAATTATTACTTACGGCACTTATTTCAACTTCAATTTTTGGGTTAGCTGCTTGTGGCGGGAAAGATAAAGATGAAAAGAAACTTGTTGTTGGTGCTTCTAACGTACCGCATGCTGAAATTTTAGAAAAAGCAAAACCGTTACTTGAGAAAAAAGGAATTGAATTAGAAGTGAAAAAATTCCAAGATTACGTGTTGCCAAATAAATCGTTAGCGGATAAGGAATTAGATGCAAACTATTTCCAGCACATTCCGTATTTAGAAAAAGAAATTAAAGATAAAAAATATGATTTTGAAATAGCAGGGAAAATTCATATTGAACCAATTGGTGTATATTCTCAAAAATATAAGAGTTTAAAAGAACTTCCAGACGGGGCGACAATTATTATGAGTAATTCCGTTACTGACCATGGACGTGGTTTAGCAATTTTACAAAAAGAAGGCATTTTAAAAATTAAAGACGGAGTAGATCCAGTTAGTGCAACTCCAAAAGATATTGCAGATAATCCGAAACACTTAAAATTCAAAACGGATATTGAGCCTGGTTTGTTGCCACAAGTGTATAACAATAAAGAAGGCGACGCTGTTTTAATTAACTCGAACTATGCAATTGATGCGAAATTAAACCCAGAAAAAGATGCAATTGCAATTGAAGGCGATGATTCTCCATACGCAAACGTACTAGTGGTTCGTAAAGGTGATAAAGATAAAAAAGCGATTAAAGAGCTTGTAGAAGTATTACATTCTAAAGAAATTGAAGACTTTATTACTAAAGAATATAAAGGTGCAGTTGTTCCTGTAAAAGAATAATTGCTGAAAAAGGGCTGGTGTATGCCGGTCCTTTTTTACTACATAACTATAGGGAGAAGGGGACGTCATATGAAAAAGATTCTATTGTCAGTTGTTACAGCATTATCTGTATTTACATTAGCTGCTTGCGGAGGGAAGGAAGAGAATAAGCTTGTTGTGGGAGCTTCTAACGTGCCGCACGCTGTTATTTTAGAAAAGGCACAGCCGATATTAGAGAAAAAAGGCATTAAGTTAGAGATTAAAAAGTTTCAGGATTATGTACTGCCAAATAAAGCGTTAGCGGATAAAGAAATTGATGCGAACTACTTCCAGCATATTCCGTACTTAGATAAAGAAATTCAAGAAAAGGGATATAAAATTGTAAACGCAGGAAAAATCCATTTAGAGCCGATGGGTATTTATTCTAAGAAGTATAAAAGCTTAAAAGACTTACCAGATGGCGGGACAGTGATTATGAGTAATAACGTAGCGGAGCGTGGCCGTATGCTAGCACTGTTACAAAAAGGCGGCGTTATTAAATTAAAAGACGGAGTAGATGTTGTTAAGGCAACAGTAAAAGATGTAGTCGAAAATCCGAAAAACTTAAAGTTTAAAACAGATGTAGAGCCTGGATTGTCACCAAAGCTGTATGAAAATAATGAAGGTGATGCTTTATTTATTAATTCAAACTATGCAATTGATGCAAAATTAAATCCAACAAAGGATGCAATTGCGATTGAAGGAGCAGACTCTCCGTATGCAAACATCATTGCAGTTCGTAAAGGTGATGAGAAGAAAAAAGAAATTAAAGAGCTAGTAGAAGTGCTACATTCAAAAGAAATTCAAGATTTTATTAATAAAGAATATAAAGGTGCTGTACTTCCGGTAAGTGAATAAATATAAGGAAAGGGCTGGAAAATTACCAGTCCTTTTTTCTTTATATAAATAAGAAGAAAGGTGTATCATAGAAAGATGTGAAGGAAATACTTATATACATTTGTGAAAAAACGGTTACTTTTTTCGTCGTTTGCGATATCATTTTATTTGATATAAAATTAGAATGAGAATAAAATGAGAATATGAACGTTTTAGGAATTTTTAAAATGTATATATAGGATTAATGGAGGTATTGAGATGGCTGGTTCTACATTAACGGTTAAAGACTTACACGTATCAATTGATGGCAAAGAAATTTTAAAGGGTGTAAACCTTGAAGTAAAAGGTGGAGAAATCCACGCAATTATGGGACCTAACGGAACAGGTAAATCAACTTTATCTTCTGCAATTATGGGTCACCCAAAGTATGAAGTAACAGAAGGTAGCATCATCATCGACGGTGAAGATGTATTAGAAATGGAAGTAGACGAGCGCGCACAAGCAGGTCTATTCCTAGCAATGCAATATCCAAGTGAAATTAGCGGAGTAACAAACGCTGACTTCTTACGTTCTGCAATTAACGCACGTCGTGAAGAAGGCGATGAAATTTCTCTTATGAAATTTATCCGTACATTAGATAAAAACATGGAATTCCTAGAAATGGATCCAGAAATGGCACAACGTTACTTAAACGAAGGTTTCTCTGGTGGAGAGAAAAAACGTAATGAAATCCTTCAATTAATGATGATTGAGCCAAAAATCGCAATCTTAGATGAAATCGACTCAGGTCTTGATATCGATGCATTAAAAGTTGTATCTAAAGGTATTAACGAAATGCGCGGCGAAGAGTTCGGTTGCCTAATGATTACGCATTACCAACGTTTATTAAACTACATCACTCCAGACTTCGTTCACGTTATGATGAACGGTCGTATCGTTAAATCTGGTGGCCCTGAGCTTGCACAACGTCTAGAAGCTGAAGGTTACGACTGGATTAAAAAAGAATTAGGTATTGAAGACGAAACAACAGAGCAAGAAGCGTAAGAGAGGAGCATAAACATGACAATCGGTACATTACCTTTCGATCAAGAAACAATCCGTCAACGCGCAAGCGAAGTAAACGAAGCTGCTTGGTTGACTGAGTTCCGCTTACAAGCTCTTGCACAAGCAACTGAACTTCCAATGCCAACGCCTGATAAAACGAAAATTGACAAATGGGACTTTATCGGAAAAGGCGACGCTGCTAAGCAAGAGCCTGTAAGTTCTTTAACTGAACTTACAGAAGCAGTGAAAAACTTAATCGATGAAAATAACAGCGTATTAGTACAACGCACTGGTACAACTGCATTCGTTTCTTTAGCAGACGAAGCAAAAGAAAAAGGTGTTATTTTTACAGACATCGTAACAGCAGCAACTGAGCATGCTGAACTAGTACAAAAGTACTTAATGAAAGACGGCGTGAAAGTAGACGAGCATCGTCTAACTGCACTTCATGCTGCATTAATCAACGGTGGTGCATTCGTATATGTTCCGAAAAACGTTGTTCTTGAAACTCCACTTCAAGCTGTATTCTTAGTAGACGGCGAAGAAGCTAACGTATATAACCACGTACTATTCGTAGCTGATGCGAACAGTACTGCAACTTATGTAGAAAACTATGTTGCAAATGAAAATGCTAAAGGTATTGCAAATATCGTAGCAGAAGTAATCGTGGAACAAGGCGCACAAGTGAAATTCGGTGCGGTTGATCTATTAGCAAAAGACGTAACAACTTACGTTAACCGCCGCGGCGTTGTAGGACGCGACGGCCGTATTGATTGGGCTCTAGGCCTTATGAATGACGGAAACACAATTTCAGAGAACGTTACGAACTTAATGGGCGACGGTTCATATGCTGATACGAAAACAGTAACAATTGGCCGTGGCAACCAAACACAAAACTTTACAACTAAAGTTGTTCACTTCGGTAAACATTCTGAAGGTTGGATTTTAAAACACGGTGTACAAAAAGATAGTGCAACATCTATCTTTAACGGAATTGGTAAGATTGAACACGGTGCATCTAAATCAAATGCACAACAATCTTCTCGCGTTCTTATGTTAGATGAAAAAGCTCGCGGTGATGCAAACCCAATTCTTTTAATCGACGAAGATGATGTAATGGCAGGTCACGCAGCTTCAGTAGGTCGCGTAGATCCAGTCCAACTATACTACTTGATGAGCCGTGGTATTCCAAAACGCGAAGCAGAACGTTTAGTCATCCATGGATTCTTAGCACCTGTAGTTAATGAGCTTCCAATTGAAGGAGTAAAGGCACAGCTTGTTGAGGTAATTGAAAGGAAAGTTCGCTAATGAATATTCATGAAATACGCAAACAGTTTCCAATTCTTGATCAAAAAGTGAACGGCAAACAACTTGTTTATTTCGATAGTGCAGCAACTTCTCAAAAACCAATTCAAGTCATTGAAACGTTAGAACGTTACTATAAAGAATATAATTCTAACGTGCATCGCGGTGTTCATACGCTCGGTACGAAAGCTACCGACGCGTATGAAGGTGCACGTGAGAAAGTTCGCAAGTTTATCAATGCGAAATCAATGGAAGAGATTATTTTCACGCGCGGAACGACAACTGCATTAAATACAGTAGCGGCTAGCTATGGTCTTGAAAATGTAAAAGAGGGCGATGAAATCGTTATTTCTTACATGGAGCACCATAGTAATATCATTCCGTGGCAACAAGTTGCGAAGAAAACTGGTGCAACTTTAAAATATCTTCCGCTTCAACCAGATGGGACAATTTCAATAGAAGATGCTCGTCAAACAATTACACCGAATACAAAAATCGTTTCTATCATGTATGTTTCTAACGTACTTGGAACGATTAACCCTGTAAAAGAAATCGGAGCAATTGCACACGAAAATGGCGCAATTATGGTCGTTGACGGTGCACAAAGTACACCTCACATGAAAGTAGATGTACAAGATTTAAACTGTGATTTCTACGCATTATCTGCTCATAAGATGTGTGGCCCTACAGGTATCGGCGTATTATATGGTAAAAAAGAATTGCTAAACAATATGGAGCCAATTGAATTTGGTGGTGAAATGATTGATTTCGTAGATTTACAAGAATCTACTTGGAAAGAGCTTCCGTGGAAGTTTGAAGCAGGTACACCGATTATCGGTAATGCAATCGGACTTGGTGCGGCAATTGATTTCCTAGAAGAAATCGGTCTTGATAATATTGAAAAGCATGAGCATGAATTAGCGCAATACGCTTTAGAAAGACTATCAGAAGTAGATGGCGTTACAATTTATGGTCCAAAGCATCGCGCTGGTCTTGTTACATTTAATATTGAAGACGTACATCCTCACGATGTAGCGACTGTATTAGATGTAGAAGGCATTGCAGTTCGCGCAGGACATCACTGTGCACAACCGCTTATGAAGTGGCTAAAAGCTTCCTCAACAGCACGTGCGAGCTTCTATTTATATAATACAAAAGAAGAAATTGATACATTTGTTGACTCGCTAATCAAGACAAAGGAGTATTTCACAAATGTCATTTAATAATTTAGATACGTTATATCGTCAAGTTATTATGGATCATTATAAAAATCCTCGTAACCATGGCGTATTAGAAGATAGTGTTACCGTTAACTTGAACAATCCAACTTGCGGCGATCGTATTCAACTTACGATGAAAGTAGAAGAAGGTATTGTGCAAGAGGCGAAGTTTGAAGGCGAAGGATGTTCAATCTCAATGTCTTCAGCTTCAATGATGACACAAGCAGTAAAAGGTAAGAAAATTGAAGAAGCACTTCAGCTTTCGAAAATTTTCTCTGACATGATGCTAGGAAAAGAGTACGATGACAGCATCGATTTAGGAGATATTGAAGCATTACAAGGCGTATGCAAGTTCCCTGCACGTATTAAATGTGCAACATTAGCGTGGAAAGCGTTAGAAAAGGGCTTAAACGAAGATAAGTAATGTTAAAGGTTCCTAAAAACGAGGTTATCTAAGGAGGGACACACCAACATGGCGAAGCAACTGCCAGATATCGGCGATTATAAATATGGTTTCAAAGACAAAGACGTTTCGATTTTCCGTGCTGGACGCGGTTTAACAAAAGAAATCGTTGAAGAAATTTCACGTATGAAAGAAGAACCACAGTGGATGTTAGACTTCCGTTTAAAATCACTGGATAAGTTCTACGAAATGCCAATGCCACAATGGGGCGGCGACTTAAACGACTTAGATTTCGATGAAATTACGTACTACGTAAAACCATCTGAGAAATCTGAGAAGTCTTGGGATGAAGTACCTGATGAAATTAAAGCAACATTTGATAAATTAGGTATTCCAGAAGCTGAGCAAAAATATTTAGCTGGTGTATCTGCACAGTACGAATCTGAAGTTGTATACCACAACATGAAAGAAGACCTAGAAGCTCTAGGAATCGTCTTCAAAGATACAGATAGCGCATTAAAAGAGAACGAAGATATTTTCCGTGAACATTTCGGAAAAGTAATCCCACCAACAGACAACAAATTCTCTGCATTAAACTCTGCAGTTTGGTCTGGTGGATCATTCATCTACGTTCCAAAAGGTGTTAAAGTTGATACACCACTTCAAGCGTATTTCCGTATTAACTCTGAAAATATGGGACAATTCGAACGTACGCTTATCATTGTAGACGAAGGCGCACACGTACACTACGTAGAAGGTTGTACAGCACCTGTTTACACTACTAACTCACTTCACAGTGCGGTAGTAGAAATCATCATTAAAAAAGATGCTTATTGCCGTTATACAACAATCCAAAACTGGGCGAACAACGTATACAACCTAGTTACAAAACGTGCGGTTTGTGAAGAAAACGCAACGATGGAATGGATTGACGGTAACATCGGATCTAAATTAACGATGAAATACCCAGCAGTTATCTTAAAAGGCGAAGGCGCTCGTGGTTTAACATTATCTATCGCGATTGCTGGTAAAGGCCAACACCAAGATGCTGGTGCGAAAATGATTCACTTAGCACCAAACACGTCTTCAACAATCGTTTCTAAATCGATTGCGAAGCATGGTGGTAAAGTAACTTACCGTGGTATCGTACACTTCGGACCAAAAGCGAAAAACTCTCGCTCTAACATCGAGTGTGACACGTTAATCATGGATAACCAATCTACATCTGATACAATTCCTTACAACGAAATCAAAAACGATTACGTTTCACTTGAGCACGAAGCGAAAGTATCTAAAGTATCAGAAGAACAATTATTCTACCTAATGAGCCGTGGTATTTCTGAGCAAGAAGCTACAGAAATGATCGTAATGGGCTTCATTGAACCATTCACTCGCGAACTTCCAATGGAATACGCAGTTGAAATGAACCGCCTAATCAAGTTTGAGATGGAAGGTTCTATTGGTTAAATAGAAATGCGGAGCCGACTGTTCAGACCCGTTGACTAAGGTTCTTTCGCACAGAAGATGCTTTTTATCTTCTCGTGCGGAAGGTTCTTAGACATGAGGGTCTAGGAGGCAAAGCTGGATAATATATGTATGAAGAAAGCGCCCTGCTGTGCAGGGTGCTTTTTTGTTTTGCGGATTTGTCTTGGCTTGGGAGAGGATACCCGGGTGGGTGTTCAGTTAAATATATCAGCGATTTTTCAAATATATCGTCCATAACTCGAAATATATCAGCGATTATTTCAATATATCGACGATTCGACAAGGGATATCGACTTATCAACAAATTACGACATAGCAAGAGGAACGAATACCCCGTACCCTTCAAAAAGGAAAGGAGCATTTATACATAAAGAGGGCAACTGAAAGTAATTTAGATTAAAATACTGACAAATGCAGCAAAGAACTTATGGGAAAATCCCCACGGCTAACTTTCTGACAAATCCCCGCTCTACCAACAAATCCCCACACTGGCAAAAATAAAGTTTCTCATATAAAAAGGACAATCTTTTGCTTTTTCTCACAATGCGAGTACAATGTAAAATAGCAAGAAAAGACGAAAAGTATTTACAGGATTATTGTGTGCGCATAGCGTAAATGGCAGTAAGGAACTGAGAGGAGGTTTTTTCTCTGAATACAAATAAAGAAACAATCATCCACCTTTATCATACAAACGATATACATAGTCATTTTGAAAATTGGCCGCAAATTTCTCGGTTTGTTCTAGGGGAGAAAAAGCGAAGACAGGAAGCGGGAGAGACTGTTTTGACGGTTGATATCGGCGATCATGTGGATCGTTTTCATAGTATTTCGGAAGCGACGAATGGACTTGGGAATACGAAGCTTTTGAATGAGGCGTTATATGATTATGTAACGATCGGAAATAATGAAGGAATTACGTTAGCGAAGGAGCATTTGAATCGGCTCTATGATGATGCTGGATTTGAAATACTTGTCGCAAATTTATTTGAAAAAGAAGGGGTACGTCCGTCATGGGCAAGGCCTTATAAATTGCATACAACGACGGATGGGATTACCATTGCTTTTATCGGATTAACGGTAGCTTATCCAGAGTTTTATCAGATGCTCGATTGGCATATTGAAGATCCCATTATTCATTTAGAGTCTATTTTAGAAGAAGTGAAAGATGAGGCTCATATTACGGTTGTCCTTTCTCACCTTGGAAAAAGTATGGATGAGTATATGGCAGAGCATTATGATATAGATGTTATTTTAGGAGCACATACGCATCATTTATTTGAGCGTGGTATTCTACTGAATAATACTTTACTTTGTTGTTGTGAAAAGTGGGGGCGTTACGTTGGTCACGTGCAGCTTACTGTGGATATAGAGATGAAGAAATTGCTGAAAAAAGACGGTAGGGCGATTAAGACGGAACGGTTAGGTGCTTATAGCGAGCCGTTATCCACAATTGAAATACTGCAGGAAGAAAGTGAGCATATAATGGCAGAGTCTGTCGTTCATTTAAAAGAGTCATTACCGGTTGATTGGTTTCATGAGACGCCGTTTTCTCACATGTTAGCAAGTGCGCTGAAAACATGGTGCAATGCAGAGATTGGCATGGTGAACGCTGGTGTACTTCTTGAAGGGTTAGAAGAGGGTGTTGTAACGCGCGGAGATATTCACAGAATTTGTCCACATCCAATTAATCCGTGTGCTTTGAAAGTTCCAGGAAAGATATTAAGAGAAGTTATTTTGAAAGCACGTAAGCCGAATATGGAGAATCTTGAGGTGAAAGGATTCGGATTTCGGGGAAAAGTGATGGGGAAAATGATTTACGCTGGTGTAGAAGTCATTCCAGATACGATTCCCGGGAATAAAATTTTACTCGAAGATGTATTAATTAACGGGGAATCGCTGGAATTAGATCGTATATATACAGTAGGAACGATTGATATGTTTACATTTGGCTACTTATACCCAGAGCTATCCACACTTTCTGACAAACAATATTATATGCCAGAACTACTTAGAGATGTGTTAACAGATATGTTAATAACTTATACATCTTCCGTTAAACTATAGGCTAGTTAACTTGTAACACTCATTTTTCTCTTGTCATACAGATAAGAAAGAGAGGAGTGTGAACTATGGTTAATGTGGAGCCAATTATAATTGATAATTATACGTTTATTGCAGTTAGCGTGAAACTTCCAAAGACGAATTTGCTAGCTGTAATGAGCGATAAAGGATATATTATGTGTGGTGCATTAGATGTAGGTCTTTTAAATGAGAAATTAGGTGATCGAGGAATTATTGCTGGCCGTGCGGTTGGTGTAAGAACGATTGAACAACTTCTTGAAGCGCCACTAGAATCGGTAACGACTGGAGCTGAAGCATTAGGCATTCCAGCAGGTACGATTGGAAAAGAAGCATTATTAAAAATGAGATAAGCATATATCGTCCCTCCTTCTTGCATAGAAATGATATAAGAAGGAGGTTTTTTTATGAGTATATTTCGCTCGAAAAACTCGCGGTTTCGAAGGGGACCTATTGCCTTTCGGTATATACTGCTTATGTCGTTTATTCTTTTTGTTATATTACTTACGCAAGGGTTGTGGATTGTGAATAATAATATTCAGCCGACCTTAATTAAATATGGGGAAGTAGAGACACATAAAATGGCGACGGCAATTATGACGAAGGCAGTAAAGGATCGAATTAATGAAGGATTCGATGTAGATTCATTAATGAAAGTACAGAATGATAAAAACGGAAAAGTATCCACAATTAATTTAAATACAAAGCAAGTAAATGAAATCGTAACATCAACGACCACGTACATAGAAAAATATTTACAGCAAGTAGAACAAGGGAAGTTGAAGGAGCTAGGTATTGCTGAAAAAAACGGCGCGACTATGGCAGTTCCTTTTGGGCGTGTAACTGATAATGCACTTCTTGGTAATATAGGACCAGATATTCCGATTCATTTCACGCCAGTTGGACATGTGAATACAGATATTAAACAAAAAATTGAGCCGCATGGGATTAATACTACAGCAATTCAAATTGTTATGGAAATGGAAGTAACATTGCAAGTGATTATTCCATTTCATACGAAAGAGATAAAGGTGAAACAAAATGTTCCGATTGCGACGCGTATCGTTCAAGGGGAAGTGCCTACGTATTATGGAAGCGGAAGTGTTGCTGTACCTGATAAAAAGAAAACAGATAGTTAGTTGTAAATAAAGTGAAACTCGGCTCAGTCAGGCTTTTACTGGATAAAAAATAACCGTAGCAATGCAGCTACGGTTATCGTTTTGTATTTGCTCGTTCTTTGCGCTCCCAAAGGCTTAAATGCATGTATGGATCGAAGGCCCATTCTGTATAGCCATTGTCTTTATACATGCCAAAATGTAAGTGGGGCGGAAATTTTCCGGCTGTGCCAGGAGGTCCATAACCAGTGCTACCAACAAATCCGATTACTTTCCCTGGCTCAACAATTTGTCCAAGCTGTATTTCTTTTGAAAACCCGCCTAAATGAGCGTAATAATGGTAATTGTTATGAAGATCGCGAATACCAATGCGCCATCCACCAAGGCGGTTCCAACCTTTCGTTTCAATAATGCCATAGCAAGTCGATTTTACTGGCACGCCATATCCGGCAAAAATATCGGTTCCTTCATGAATCCTTCTGCCGCCAAAACTTCTTCCAGCGCCGAAAGTACTACGGTAGCTATGGTCACTACGGATCGGAAGAGGAAAAGCATTTCCTTCTAAATTAATACGTCCATAATGTTTATAAATTTGGGCGTATTCGCTAATTAAATCAACTGTTTTGGCACGTCTATAATATTCCCAGAGCATAATTTTAATACGGTCTTCTGATGTTCCTTGTTTCCTTAAAATAGTCGCTGCGGTATGCAGAAGATCACGGTCGCTATTTGCATTTGCAAATCCATCTTTGTCACCATCTAAACCTATTCCGCCAAATAGAGAAATTGTATGGGGAAGAGTATCGTTACTATTAATAGGTCCAGCCCATATTTCTGGTTTGAAATAAAGGGAAATGATGGCATCTGGTTTTTTCGGAATATCTTTTCTTACGCTCCGTATATTTCTTTCATATTGATCCATTGCAGCTAAGTAATACCATGGAATGCCTGAAGACTGCTCGGTTTCTTTATATAGTGCCATGCGCTTTTCGTATATGCTTTGCTGATTATCTTCACCGTAAGCGATGTTTTGGTGGAGAAGAAAACAAATAGAAAGCAAAAGAGAAATTTTTCGAAGCATGAAATAGACTCCTTTCACAACATCACTCTTTTTAGTGTGGGATATACGGAGTATTTCATTATAGGGAACGATTGGAAAAAATCTTAGAATCTTCATTTGAGCAAATCGCTTTCATACGTTAGAATAGATATGTTACATTGAAAGAAGCGAACACGGTAAACTATTTCATATTGTGCGGAGTTGATAACCATGACAAAACAAACAGAATATAAGCGCAAGCCCGAATGGTTGAAAATTAAGTTAAACACGAATGAAAACTATACAGGCTTAAAGAAAATGATGCGTTCTAAAAATCTTCATACAGTTTGTGAGGAAGCAAAATGTCCGAATATTCATGAATGCTGGGCTGTAAGAAAAACAGCAACATTTATGATTTTAGGTGCGGTTTGTACACGTGCTTGTCGTTTTTGTGCGGTTAAAACAGGCTTACCAACTGAGCTTGATTTACAAGAACCAGAACGCGTGGCAGATTCAGTAGTACAAATGGGCTTAAAGCACGTTGTTATAACAGCGGTTGCACGTGATGATTTAAAGGACGGGGGAGCAGCTGTTTTTGCTGAAACAGTACGAGCAGTACGTCGTAAAAACCCATTCACGTCTATCGAAGTATTACCATCTGATATGGGTGGAGTAGAAGAAAACTTAAAAATGTTAATGGATGCAAAACCAGATATTTTAAACCATAACATTGAAACAGTACGTCGATTATCTGACCGAGTTCGCGCTAGAGCAAAATATGAACGTTCATTAGAGTTTTTACGTCGAGCGAAAGAAATGCAGCCTGATATTCCAACTAAATCGAGCATTATGGTGGGCTTAGGTGAAACGAGAGAAGATTTAATTGAAGCAATGGATGACTTACGTGCAAACAATGTGGATATTTTAACTCTTGGGCAATACCTACAACCATCTAAGAAGCACTTACCAGTTCTTAAATATTACCCACCAGCAGAATTTGCAGAGCTTAAAGAAATTGCACTTAGCAAAGGATTTAGCCACTGTGAAGCTGGCCCACTTGTGCGTTCTTCTTACCATGCGGACGAGCAAGTACGTTCTGCAAAAGAAAAAACAGCAGAAGCTAAATAATGAAAAAAGAGAGCTAACGATTAGCTCTCTTTTTGTTTATACTCTAAAACGGTATTTGGACATGTTAATAAAATCTTTTTTAATTCTTCTGTGGATAATTCAATTGTAAATTCAGGTACACCAGGTGTAATTAAAATTTTATCGTACGTATAAATAGCGTTATCCACAATAATTGTTACATCGTGTGAATATCCGAAAGGAGCCACACATCCCGGCGTACAACCAGTTTTGTCTCGCAGTTCATCAGGAGAACAGAGAGATAAGCGTTCTCCTGTTAGTTCTTTCATTTCTCCCCGGTTGAGTCTTGTGCCCTCTAACGTAAAAAATACGTAATAATCTCCAGACTTTGATTTTAAAAATAAGCTTTTACTTGGAGTGCCTTGTAAGCCGAGTCTCTCACGTACAATCCGATCTGTCTCATAATCGAGTACTGGTTCGTGTTCAAATTTTTCATAAGAAACATTTGTTTTATGTAGTAGAGCAAGTACATCTTCGTACATATGGAGTGATACCCCTTTCTATTATTAGTACAGTTTCTTCTCGTGGCGTCAACTGAATGTTTTGGAAAGGGATATTACTTAGAAGATGCTTCCCATAAGCGTTTTATGATACATTGTTCGTCGATTGTAATTTCGTAAATATCAGGATTCGTTAAAGTTCTCCATTCATTAAAGCCAATCGTATGATTAAAATGCTTTAAAATGAGCGTAAGTAAATTGCCATGTGTAACAAGTAGTGTTGTTGTATGGTTTAATTGTAAAACGTCTTGAATAAGCGATATGGCACGGTCTGTTGCTTGTTTTGTTGACTCTCCGCCTGAAAAGGCAATATCTATATTTGTAAAAGTAGATTCTAGTTTTTGCATCCAATCATCCATTGGAACGTTGCTCAATATGCGTTCAGTTAATCGTTCATCTTCTTGGATAGATAAGTTAGCTTGGAGCGCATAGGGCCGAATGGAATCGATAGCTCGGACAAACGGGCTTGAAATAATATGATCGATTTGTAGATGATTTTCTAAGAGGAATGTAGCAAGGGTATTTGCTTGGTCTTTTCCATCGGTCGTTAATTCAGCATCACGTTTTTGCCCAGTTGCTGAACAATGTCGTATTACAATAATTTTCTTCATAATTCATCCCCATCTTTCAAGTTGACGCTATATACTTCGACAAATGTGGAAATAATTCCTTTTTCTTGGAAAACGGCATATGGATTTAAATATGTGGAAAAGTAATGTGGATAATGAACATTTGAGGTGCAATCATGAATAAAATGATATGTATTGTAGTTAGTCTTTGTTTTTTTATACACTTGTCCACAACTTATGCAGAGTCGAATCAAAAAGTAAATTATCCAAGCAATCGAAATAAGTCATTTGTGAGTGAGGATATTTTTTATAAACAGTTAGATAAGAAAATCTATAAAGAATACAATAATGCAGCATATAGTGTTCGAAAAAAAATCTTATTTAAAGAAGTGCCCGATGAAGAATTTTCTTTCCTACAAAAAACAGCCGTGGGTTTTCGGAGTTGTGTGATGCTTCAAGATTTTTTTGTTCATCCTGATCGCCAAGTTTATTTTTTCGCTTCCTTTTCTCAAAATGAATTAGAAGAGTTTCATAAATATATCGTTATAGATGCAGAAACAAAGAGGGAGCTGCAAGAAGGAAAAAGCTATCAGCATTGCGACAATCCATAAAAAATAAACCACCAATCGGTGGTTTATTTTTTACTCCGGTACACTCATTAATTTCGCTTTCATTTTGCGAATAAGAACGACAGCGCCAATTGTACAAAGAAGTGTAATTCCTTCTGCAACGAAGATATTGATTGTTTTTGTTTGGTAAAGTGCCGCGAAAAAGTCTACAAATGCGTGGAATAGTATAGCGTATACTAGGAAGATATATTTCTTCTGTTTTACTGCGTATAAAACAAGCATTGTAAAGGCGATTTGAAGCACGAGTGCCATAATTCTTTCTAAGCTACCAAGGAAGTATAAGTAGGCAGGTTGCTGAATTAACATGTCCTGTAAAATGCTCAGCTCGGGTTTTTGTTCAATCAGTCGAGCGAAGCTACCATCGTTAATAGAATTAGCAAAGATTAATGCTTGTAATGCAGAAAAACCGCCAATTAAAATAGATTCAATTCCGCCGTGACCAATTCCATAAGCGAAGCCATCTTTATATTCTAGATATTTTTTTAGTAAGAAGAAGAAGGCAACGAAGCGTCCTAATTCTTCAAAAATACCAGCAGTCAATCCGCCATAAATTGCGAAGACAAACGGATTTTCTAAAAATGGAGCGATTGTTGGATTACCGCGCATAAATAGGTGGAATGGTGTTTCAAGAATTTGGGTAAATCCGATAAAGATAAGAACACCAATGCCGACCACTTTCCAATTCATATTATATTTTTTACGGAAATAAACGAGTACAATAATTGGGACCAGAATCGAGACAATGAGTTGAAAGATGATGCTGGCAATTACAGTATTTGAAACCATACTTTCACCGCTTTCTAATATATGTACATAACTATTATGCATCAAATATAGGAGAGATGAAACTTTTTAAGATAAAATGAATTTACTTATTGACTCTAACGTTGCGTCATACTTTATCGTATGTACTAAGGGGGAGATACAAATGACAATGAGAGTAAAAGAAGTAGCTGATTTAGTTGGAATTAGTGTGCGCACACTGCATCATTACGATGAAATTGGGTTGTTAACCCCAGACGAGACGACAGAGTCTGGATATCGTCTGTATTCCAATGAAAATTTAGAGACATTGCAGCAAATTTTGTTTTTTAAAGAGCTTGGCTTCCCTTTGAAAAAAATTAAAGAGATTATCATGAGTCCATCATTTGATCGCGAAGAGGCACTAGAGCTTCATAAGAAAATGCTTCTTGAAAAGCGTGCTAGATTAGATAAGGTGATTGCGACAATTGATAAAACAATTCAGCATACAAAAGGAGAGATTGAAATGACGAATAAAGAGAAATTTGAAGGATTCGATTTCAGCCATAACCCATATGAAGAAGAAGCACGGGAAAAATGGGGAGACGCAGCTGTAGATAAAGCGAACGAATATGCAAAAGGTATGTCAAAAGAGAACCAAGAGGAGTTTAATGCTATTTATAGAAATTTAGCAGCGCTTAGACACGGAGCACCAGATTCTAAAGAGGCACAAGAAGCAATTGGGGTGTGGTACGATTACTTGCAAAACTTCGGTGAATATTCATTAGATGCTTTTAAAGGACTTGGTCAAATGTACGTCGCTGATGAGCGCTTTACGAAAAATATCGATAAGTTTGGTGAAGGGTTAGCGCAGTTTATGTGTGATGCGATGGAGGTTTATGCGGATCGTAATAAAAAGTAAAACAGGTGGAGATTTTCTCCACCTGTTTTACTTTTTAATCATATCATTCAAAGTCTGATCTCCCGTATTGTTCAAATGAGGATTTTTACTCATTTCACGTTTTAGCATATCGAGGCTTTGCGTATATTCTGTATCATTTAATGCGCCAGATTGAAGACCTTGAATTTGGGAAATCAACTTTTGGTCTGTTGATACATATCCTTTATAATAGCGAGGGACGATGGACAAAGCAGCTCTATATACTTGATCCGCTACGAGTTTTGGATCCGTTGTGTTTGCACGGTATACAACAAATACTTCATCATCGGTAACGAGCGTAGCAGCGTTTGTAACGTCAGGAAGTTTGACTGTCATGCTTGTAATCATTTCAGCGACTTTCTCACGGTTAATGGCCCCTACTTGTTTGTTAGACACTTCATGCTTTTGTTTAGATGAATAACCGACTCTCGTTAATCGTGTATTTGTATTTTCCGTATGATACATGTCGTTTTTGTTGGAAACAAGAACACGGCTTCCTTCTTCACGTTCCATTTCGGCTTTATTCGTTGATTGGCAGCCTGCAAATAAGGAAAGAGTGAGGAGAGAGAGTATAATTTGTTTTTTCACGATGTATCACCTCCTTCTCCATAGCATGCACTAATTTTCAATTTTTTGTATTTGAAATTGTTGGTTGTTATGCTTTGTGATACGATAAAAAGAAGAATGCTTAGAGAGGAAGTTAATGATGGAGCAAAAGCAAGAGATTCATGCTACGGTGAGCATTAATAATGTGCAGTACGAAGTAATTAAAAACTTTCGTGACGGTTTTAGTGAAGAAGCATTTAAAGAGCGCTATGCAGAAATTTTAAATAAATATGATTATATCGTTGGAGACTGGGGATATGAGCAACTTAGATTGCGCGGATTCTTTGATGATAGTAACCAGCGTGCGACATATGATACGAAAATTAGTACGTTAACGGAGTATTTATACGAGTACTGTAACTTCGGTTGTGCACACTTCGTATTGCGAAAAGTGAAGAAATAAAAAAATCCTCTTACGATTGTAAGAGGATTTTTTGCATTATAAACAAATCGAGATATAATCTCCTTCAGATAGTATTGTATTTGGCTTCATTTGTTGTCCATTCAATTGAATATCCCCATTTTTAATTTTATCCACAATGAGTGTACGGCTCCAGTCGGAAATATATGTGGATAAGGCTTTATCGATGCGGTGGGAACCGAAAACGATGTCTAATACGATCGTGATTTTAGCTATGCCGTTTTCTTTATGTTGCATAATGGAAATAGTAGTAGTTGTTTCGGCTTGATCTTGCTGCGTCATATCGACTGTTTCAACGTGATCAGTAAATGATTTATAAATACGCAGTTTTTGATTCCACGTATGATCTTTCGGACATTTATAAATGGCAAAGCGGTATATGTTTTTTCCGTTGGCGTTATGCCTACGAATATTCGTGTCAGTAAATAAGGTAGTGCGTCTGCAATTTTTACAATACTTTTCGATTGTGTTTTGCTCATTTTCATATAAACTCCAAGAAAGTTGTACTTTCTGCATTTTTCTTCACCTCTTATAGTAGTGGCAAAGAAACGTAATACAGCTATTTGGATGTCTTGTAGTATGAAGACATGAGAAAAAGACAAAAATAAAAGGAGGTTCCCTTAGGAACCTCCGTAAACATCATACTACAGATGTGTTACGTTCCTTTGTAATGGGAATGGGCAGACTACTCCCTTGAAAAAGCGTGGTGCTTTTTTGAGAGTAATGCTATCCAATTGCTGGTCCATTACAAAGTAAATGTTGGCATACGTAGATAACGTCCTTTCTATCCAAATAGATTTATTCTTAATTATAACATATTAGTTTGAAAATTAAAAATACTTATAATAAAAAAACACCAGCTAAAATAGCTGGTGCATACGATAAATTATATAAGTTCAAATAAAAATGAGCGTAATTCTTCTGCAATTTCTTCAGTCATAGAAAATGCGTGCTCTAAGTAGCCTGGTTCGTTTAAATCGTCAGCACCGATGATTGCAAATTTATTGCGTTGCATATCAAGGACAATTGTTTTACCGTAATGACGATCGGAGTATAATAGCGCTAAATCGTGACGCTCATTTTCTCCCATAAAGCTAACGAAACGAGTTTTTGTAGCGACAGTATCGTCGTACAGAAAGAAACGTTCTTCCATACACATGGCTCCTTTATTAAATATCTAAGTTTAAGTGTGGTTTATGATCTAAATGGTGATGCGTTTTAATGAATCGTACTGTTCTTGTTTTGTAACGCATTACGATAGAGTATGTTTCAGCTAAATCTCCACCAAGGAATTTAACACCGTCTAATAACTCACCAGCAGATACACCAGTTGCTGAGAAGATTGCATCATCCCCAGATACTAAGTCATCTAACATAAGAAGTTGACGAGGATCTTCTAATCCCATTTCACGACAACGAGCTTCTTCTTCTTCGTTCATTGGAACTAAACGAGCTTGCATTTCACCTTCAAGGCATTTTAATGCTGCTGCAGAAATAACACCTTCTGGAGCTCCGCCAATACCTACGAATAAGTCGATACCCGTTCCAGGTAGTGCTGTTGCGATTGACGCACCAACATCACCGTCACCAAATAATTTTACGCGTGCACCTTTTGCACGAACACGGTCAATAATATCTTGATGACGTTCACGTTCTTGAACGATAACTGTTAGATCGCGAATCTTTTTATTGTTAGCTTCTGCTACAATTTCAATTGTTTTTTCAATTGGATCATCTAAGCTAATTTTACCAGCTGCTTTTGGACCAACCGCGATTTTTTCCATGTACATATCAGGAGCATGAAGAAGGTTCCCTTTGTCTGCGATTGCAATAACTGCCATTGCATTTGCAAGACCTTTTGCAACGATGTTTGTACCTTCTAATGGATCAACGGCGATGTCTACTTCTGGACCGTTACCTGTTCCTAGTTCTTCACCAATATACAACATCGGTGCTTCATCAAGTTCTCCTTCACCAATTACAACTGTACCTGCCATGTTTACTGAATCGAACATATCACGCATTGCTGTAGTTGCTGCATCATCTGCTTCATTTTTCTTTCCGCGGCCCATCCACTGTGCGGATGCTAAGGCTGCTGCTTCTGTTACACGGACAATTTCTAGTGCGAGTTCACGTTCCAAGATTCCATTCCTCCAATTTCAAAAATCATACAAATATAACTATAACAAATAACGGAGAAAAGGTGAATTCGAAAAATTGTCGATTTTTTCAGAAGAAAGCGTTACAATTAAAATGTAAATGCTTTAATTTCCAGGTAGGTGACATTCATGTATTTTGTAGACAGAAAGAAAATAGAACAAATGCTAGTATGTTTAGAACGAGCAACAAGTACATTTCAAGAGAAAAAGATATATGAAACCGAGTTTGAATTTTACGCATTAGAGCGCATAGCCCATCTTATTATTGATTGTGTATTAGATGCCGGGAATGCGATGATTGATGGATTTATTATGCGCGATCCAGGAAGCTATGAAGATATTATTGATATTTTAATGGACGAGCGAGTGATAAGTGAAGAAGATGGACAAGGGATGAAAGAAATTATCCTTCTTCGAAAAATGCTTACGCAAGACTATATTCAAATGAATCATGATGAATTATATAAGACGATTCAAAAACATATTGCAGTGGTAGAGAAATACCCAGCAAATATTCGCAGTTATTTAGAAAAGGAATTAGGACCTGTATCTGCATTTGTACCAGAATAATTATGCTTATAAGATCCCCAGAGAATGCCTTTTGGGGATCTTATATTGTATGTGAGAAAGAAAAGGGAGAAGGGTGAAGTATGGGGGAAGCACGTACGACGAAAGACGAAATTGTACAATTGTTGAAAGTAAAGGGAGAGCACACGGTAGCTGAACTAGCTGACGTTTTAGAGATTACAGAAATGGCGATTCGAAGACATTTAAGTAATCTTGAGAAAGACGGACTCATTTATTCTAAGATGGTAAGGCAACATGTCGGAAGACCAACTTATTTGTATGGATTAAGTGAAAAGGGAGAAGATACATTCCCGAAAGAGTATAAGCAATTTGCGATTGATATGCTAGAAGATTTAGCTCGAATGGGTGATGAAAAAATACTTCGTTACGTTTTAAAAGAGAGAACGAAGCGAATGGAAGAACAGTTACAAAAGAGAGTGAGTAATCAAAAGAATTTAGCATATAAAGTGCAAGAGATAGCAGCTATGCAAGAGAAAAACGGTTATATGGTTCAAATAAAGAGAGATGGAGAGAATTCTTTCGTAATTGAAAAACAAAACTGTCCGTTAAAGGAAATTGCAGAGAGATTCCCGCAAGTATGTGAAGATGAAAAAGAGATGTATAAGCGTTTATTTGCAGGAGCAGATGTAAAGACGTTAGCAAATATGTGTGAGGGCGATTGTAGTTGTTCTTACCAAGTAAAAGAGAAAAAATGAACGTTATGGGGCGCTTTTAGGTAAAGCGTTTTTTTCTTTGGAAAAAGCGGGTAATATAAGAGTGGTATGATAAGGTGAGAACGTTAGCATAGAAGGAGAGACATAATCGATGTATAAAGGTTACTTAATTGACTTAGACGGTACGATGTATCGCGGGGAAGAACAAATTGAAGAGGCAAGCGACTTCGTAAAAGCATTAGGAGAGCGCGGCATTCCTTATTTATTCGTTACGAATAACTCAACGCGTAAACCAGAACAAGTGGCAGAAAAACTTGTTCGTTTCGATATTCCAGCGAAAGCAGAGCAAGTATTCACAACGAGTATGGCGACTGCGAACTTCATTTATGAACGTAAACAAGACGCAACTGTATATATGATTGGTGAAGAAGGCTTGCATGATGCACTTGTGGAAAAAGGATTTGAACTTGCGGATGAAAATCCTGATTTCGTTGTTGTTGGTTTAGATCGTGACATCACATATGAAAAATTAGCAAAAGCGTGTCTTGCTGTGCGTAACGGCGCAACGTTTATTTCTACAAATGGGGACATTGCCATTCCAACTGAGCGCGGATTATTACCAGGTAACGGTTCATTAACATCAGTTGTAGCAGTATCGACAGGTGTGGATCCAATCTTTATCGGAAAACCAGAATCAATCATTATGGAACAAGCTTTAAAAGTGCTTGGCATAGAAAAAAATGAAGCATTAATGGTTGGGGATAACTACGATACAGACATTTTAGCGGGAGTAAATGCTGGCATGCATACCCTTCTTGTCCACACTGGAGTCACAACTGTGGAGAAGTTAACAGAATATGAAGTACAACCAACGCAAGTTGTGCATAACTTGACGGAGTGGATTGAGAAGATGTAATGAAGAAAGCTGTTCCAAACTTTGGAACAGCTTTTTTTCTGATATTTGCGGGCAGCCCGATTGGTGTGGGCTAACATTCAGTTGTGACTAGTGTCGATTTTTGTCGGTAAGTCGATATATTTGAAAAATCGCCGATATAATCTGAGTTGCGCCGATATATTTAGAAAATCGCTGATATAATATGAGTTGCGCTGATATATTTAGAAAATCACTGATATAATTTTATTAGAACGCACGATTCACAACGTCTTTAACCTCTTCAAGATATTGTTTACGCACACTGTCATCCACAGAAGGAACACTTGTATAGAATGTATGCTCAATTGTTTCAATGCCTGTAAATTCAAAAATACCAACATCCGCTGTTTTCTTCATCGCATCAAACATGCCGCCTGCTGTGTATGCTTCTTTCGTATTGCCCATTGTAGATAATAACAATCCTTTTTTACCGCTTAATAACTTTTCAATACCGTTTTCACCGTAAGCATAAGCAAATCCATGGCTAAACACACGGTCAACGTATCCTTTTAAAATAGCAGGAAGTCCCGCCCACCAAACTGGATAAATAAATGTAATGCTATCAGCCCAAGAGATATGCTCTTGTTCTTCTTTAATATCTTCTGGTGTATTTCCTTTAGAAAATGAGATGAAATCGGAAGCGCCTAATACTGGATTAAAGTTTAATTCGTATAGATCGCGAACGCGTACTTCGTGACCTTTTTCTTCTAATTCACTTTTTACCGTTTCTAAAATCGCATGGTTGAAGCTTTCTGTATTCGGGTGTGCATAAACGATTACATGTTTCATTTTTCTTCCTCCTATTTGTGGATATGTGAATAGTTATTTGTATATCTGTAACTATTATGGTTACTGTTTTTGTAGAAGTCAAGTAATACATATGTATGTATAAAAAGACGCCCGAAAATCGCCTTTTTATACCCCGCTCATACAAAGTACAAAGAAGACAAATAAAATAATGACAAGCCCGATGCCGAAATTAAATACGAGAGTGCTATCCATATATGTAGCCTCCTTGTTTGAAAGTAAAAAGCACTCTAGTTAAGAGTGCTTTTTTATTTTGAATCTACTTTATAACTTTTAGAAAGTGATTCATGCGTGTAATGATTTACATTATTTTATGTATTTATACTTTGAAATGAGTAAGTCCTTGTTGGATATAGAAAAAAAGACACTCGTTGGAGTGTCTTTTAAGATGACAAAATGTGCCAATTGCTTGAGGTTGATAAGACGCTAATTTCCGTGTTAACGCCTTTTCTTTAATCAAGAAGTGTAGCAACAGCGATTCAAATAGATTGTACCATTTGTTTAATTGTGGTGCGTATGCAATTGTGCATATTATGATCATGAGGTAGGTAATGAACTGTGAATAATTTGAAGTGATTTATTTACGATTTCTTCTGCGGCATATATGCCGATTGCGTCTGTTTTTAAAATATGAGGTTGTAAGTTATCATGCATTGCCCCTAACTCACCATGAAGTGGTGCGAAGGCATGGTTCGCCTTTTCAAGCATGCATAAATCAAGTAAAGAATCCCCAGCTGTAATAATCGTATCTATTTGCAAAATTTCTTTTATATATTGCACGGCGTCCCATTTGTTAATTGGTTTTGGTACAAAGTATAGCTTTCTACCTTGAAGTGAATGATTCCAGCCTTGTTTGTCTAACCAGGAAGTGAAAGATGATAATTCATCATAAGGAATGTTCTCCCGTTTAATAATGCAATAATGGAATAGATCATCGGCTGTTTTTTGTGATATAACCCAATCTTTATGAGCTATTTGTCCAAATTCCTTTAGTATGTCGTTTCTCTCTATACATTCAACCGATAGTCTTTCTTTTACTGTCCTGTTCCAAGTACCATCTTGTTTCCCGTTATGAAGGATATTACCGCCATTACTTGTAATGGCGTATTCGGGAATGATTTCGTCTTGGAATAAACCAATCCGCTGAAACTGCTCAATAGTTCTTGTTGTAACTGGGATGAAATGTGAGTGCAGTTGTAATTTTTTTAGTAGTGAAATGGTTTTATGTGATATAAAAGAAATTTCTTTCCCATCTAAAGTTTCAATGAGTTGAATTGATTCATCTTCTATAGGGGCACGAAACGATTTCCGGGAATAAATAAGCGTCTGATCAAGATCACTGGCGAAAATCATATCGTTTTCCTCCTAAGGGGCTTAATGAGCCCGCAACATGAATAAGCCATATTTTCATAGATTTCAATAGGGACATTCTTTTCTTTAGCGAGAAGTAAAATATGCTTTAAATCGGGATTGCTTTGCTTCCGTATTAAAATTTTCCATGGTATTCTCCGGAGTAATACGCGAGTTGTTTCACCGACTCCTGGTTTGATTAAGTTAATATCGTCAATTTCAAAGTGACTTTGGATAGACTGTATATCTTTTAATCCTTGCCAAGAGGGAGCAGTGTAAGTTGAAGTAATATAAAGTAATTGATTATCTATATGAGAATGAACAGAAGGGAATAAATCTGTTACCTCATCAATGAATAAATTTGATAAGTCTTCTTGTTCTAGCTCTTTATAATATTTAACACCATGAAAATCATTTGGACCGATATAGGTGTCATTTAGTACAGTGCGGCTAATGAGTCCAGAGACTGTTGCATTTAAGCAAGCGCTAGGAATAAGAAAATCTTCACGTGTACCGTAAATTGAAGTACAGTAACCGGGATCAGCAAGCACAGCCATACAATGAGAAATGTGTGTATTATTTCGTTCGTTAAATGTGTGTACTGCATATTCTAATTCTTTTTTTATTGCACCTTTTCCAGTCCACCCATCAATGAATTGAATTGTTTCTTTAGGGTGATGTTCCAAAATATAATGGAGTGCATTTTCATCAATACCGCGTCCGCGAACAATAGAAATACAATAGTGAGGTACATCAAGGTTGTATTGATAGCGTATGTAGCGTTTGATAAGAATGCCAATAGGTGTACCAGCACGAGCTAATGAAACGAGGACAAGGTTAGTTCCTTTAGTTTGTATAATCTGTTCGGCGACAACTCCAACAGCGATGGCTAGTTTGTGTTTGTATTGTTGCAGGGAAGAAAAGAATAAATCCATATACGCTTTAGAGGGTTTATATTCCATTGGTAACATTTCGGAATAATGTGTGCCAGCTTGAATTGCTTGTTCTCTAGTTTCCGTGGAACTTTCTTTCATTAAATCACTAATATCTTTTAATAGAAAAATAGCATCATTTGGATTGTAACTACTAATATGAGAATTTACTTTTACCATAATTATCAACCTTCCTTTTCTATGCTATTTGAAAATGAGACGATATGAATAAAAGGAATAACTGTTTGTAACTGCTGTAGAAGAGGAGATAGGGCTTCTTCCCCTAAATCACGCTCAATGAAAACAAATACTTCATCGTAATCATGAGGTGAAATATTATAAAAGTAATTTGTTATAGTAGGATCTTCAGGACTTGGATATGAGAAATGATTATGAATGGCGTAGTTCACATCATTTGAAACAGGATGGATAGGGCTTCTTGTTGTAGATTGATATAAAATATTTTCACCCATTTCAGCAGCAATTTTCATTGGTATATACATAAATTCACCCGTTCCGAGACAGAGTGTTCGTTTTCCCATTCTTTCTCTTTTTAAAGTTTTTCCTGCTTCTTGGGCGAAAGAATGAATGTGCTTTTGTTCATATGCTGAAATGCCAAATCGCCCAGTATATTTTATATAATTTGATGTATAGGGTGATTTTGGGCAGGTAAGGGTATGTTTTTTGAAATCAGGTTTTGTTTCTTCAATTTGAATCTCTGTTTTTGTAATATTTAATGGTTGGCCAGTTGTATGAATACTGCCTTCTAATAAAGAAATAACATGAACCTTAATTTGAAGTTCTTCTTCTAATTGTTTAAATTGTTTTCTATTAGTATGAGAACGCCAGTCTAACAAAGAAGCAATTATATATTCTTCTCGTGGGAATTTATTTTGAATAGATCTAATAATATTTAATGCTGTTTTTCCTGTTGTCATCTCATCATCTACGAGAACAATTGGATTGTTGTTTTGAAAAAAGCTTTCATCTACATAACAACGGTGTGATGTTGCATGAGAATGTTCTTCCTCAAATGTAATGACAGATTCTAGGTGGGGTATCGATTCCCTAGTTGTATGTACATACTTTGCATTTTGAAAGCATTGAAACATAGAATGACCAAGTGATGTCGCTGTTTCAGCGAATCCGATGAACAAAACTTCTTCTTGCAGAGGATATTGATAACGAAATACTTCCTCTGGGATTTCATCAATTTCTAATGAAATGAGATTTAAAATTTCTTTTTGAAATGGATGAGAAATATTATGTAGTATTTCCATATATCTTGCAGCGAGAGCAACTCCACTTGATAGAGAGACTGTAGGTTTAATAGGAAGATGCTTTCCAAGGATTGTACTCACAAATAAAAAACTACGTTTCTTATTTATTCTCGCAGCCATTTGAAAAAGATTGTCTAGCGCTAAATTATATGGATTATCACGTACTTCTACATGAACTTGTATATTATTTAAAACGTTATACGTGTTGCTTTGCTTTTGCAATAAGGAGATCGGTGAATTGTTTGTTTTCATGTAGCACCCCGTAAATATTAGATTTTAAAATGGTTTTGCGAGCCCAGCCATAATGAGGTTTTACTTCATTCATTTTGTTAGAAAAACTGCTTTTTAGCACTCCATTATACGTATCTGCATTTTGTAAAATTAATCTCGCATCTAAATAATCTTCCATTGTGACGATATGCATTGCCTGTACAACTTTAATATGAGATGGGTGAATAACTGTCTTTCCGATTAAGCCATTTGCATGGTCAAGTGATACCTCTTGAATAAGTCCTTCTTCATGATCATTAGAAAAATATTCCCATACACATCCTGAAATAATATATTCATTTGTTGCCCTTGAGAAAACGTTAATAATGTCTGAAATACAATCACGGACAACAGTAATATGATAGATAGGTGTGTATTTATTGCGCCGAATACTAAATATACTTGAAAAATCAGTAGCACCAATACGTACATTTAAGATGTAATCGTGATAAGAATCTAGTAAATCCTTTATTTGTAATAATGATTCTGCCCGTGTTTCCTTATACATAATTTCGGGTGATTCTAAAATCGGCATGCCATATAGCGATAATGAGTATAACTCGTTTATATATGCAAGCTGATCGATATAAGTCTTTCCGTTAATCGGTGTGAATTTTGGAAAGACAAAACCACATAAACAATGAACGGCACTACCTAATTCAGTAACAATTTTCTTCATTTGACTTGGCTGTCGAACTCTAATAAAAAGGAGTGGGATGTCTGCTTGATTTAGTATGTTGGCACTGACTAAGTTAGCGATTTGCTGTATTTGAACGACGATGTTTTGCTCTGCAAGTTTTACTTCCTCATCGCTGATAGCGTCCTCTAGACAAAGAATAATTGAGATAGCATCCACATGTTTCCTTCTAATTATATCTTCCGCAATCGTTTCTTTCGTGCCAGGAGTATATAGTGTAGCGCCTAGTGCGTAAGCTAGTTGTTCTTTTCCTATATTTTTTGAAAAACTAAGAGGTTCTTTATAGAAAAAATTTTGCCGTTCTTCTGAGGAGAGATAAGAAAAGTAATTCAAATTGTCACCACCTTATTTATAATGATTCTGTTTAATCGTAACATAATAAGAAAAATCTTCCATAAAAATGAAGCAAGAAATTAAAAAAATATATTGAGAAAGATGAATTATAAGATGAATATCGAATATTGTTAATAGAAATATAATAGGGGGAAAGAGAAAGTGGATATACATAAATTAACAGAGGTAGAAGCAAATGAGATAAATACTTGGACGTACGAGGAACCATATAATTTATATAGTTTTTCAGGCGAGAAAGAAGTAATGGAAGAGCTATTAGATGGAACGTATTATGGCTGTTGTGATGATCAAGGAGACCTCATCGGTTATTTTTGTTTTGGAGCAAATGCACAAGTACCAGGTGGAAGAGATGCTCATTTATATGGTGGAAGAGATGCTCATTTATATGGTGGAGAAGATGTGATTGATATTGGACTTGGCATGAAGCCGGCGTTAACCGGGAAAGGAATGGGGAAAGAATTCTTCCAAGCTGGAATAGCGTTTGCCACGAAAGAGTTTAATGCAAAAATGTTTCGATTAAGCGTAGCGACATTTAATACAAGAGCGATTACGTTATATAAAAATATCGGATTTAAGCAAGGGCCTATTTTTTTGAGTCGCGGAAGAGAATTTATGCTGATGGAATATGAAAGACCGTCAGCATGAACCTGACGGCCTAGAAAACACTATTATTCTGAGTGCTCAGCTCGGTGCGCTAAACGGCTTGAAGCAGCGGCAGCGATTCCGCCAACGATATCATCAAGGAACGTGTGCACCTTTCCAGTTGATTTATCATTTAAGTATTCTAAAATACCAGGTTTTAATTTATCAATATATCCAAAGTTCGTGAAACCGATAGAGCCGTACACATTCACGATAGAAAGTGCGATAACTTCATCAATTCCGTATAAGCCTTCATCACGTTTTACAATATCTTGTAACGGTTCACTTAGCATTCCCTTTTCAGCAAGGACATCAAGCTCGATACCAGTAATCAGTGCGTTTTGTACTTCACGTTTTGATAGTACACGTTCTACATTGTAACGGCATTCTGACATCTCTAAATTTGGATGATATTTTTTTTGAAGAAAATGAACAAGTTCAGCAATATCGTCAATTGTTACACCGCGTTCTTGTAATAGTTTTAATGCTCTTTCTTGTAGTTGATTTGATTCTTTCATGTTTATCACCTTTTTTTCTTTTTAGTATTTGTATACGTTTCGTTGCTTTATCATGTGCATAGGAATGAAAGGCGAGCACAAGCTCATATATATAAAGAAAAACCATAGGTGGCGACTGCGATGATTCAGCATATTTATGAGCATTATCACATGCATGTTAAAGAATTAATCCCCCTTGGCCCCTATAAAAGCTTTTGGATTCGCAACAAAATTTATGTACTTGTTCCAATTGGAGAAATGGAGGAAGAAGTACTTGTAGAGATGAAAAAGCTCAGTGATTATATGAACCAGCAAGGGGATATAACTGTAGCGACTTTCGTTCCGACTATACACGGCTACTATGTAAGTGAGATAGAAGAACAAAATTATTGCTTATTAAAAGGTATGCGCACGTTAGAACGACATGCTATGTCATTAGGAAGTGAGCTTTCTATATTCCATAAACGAGGTGCATTCTTTCCAGAAGAAATTGAGCAATTAAGCCGAATTGGTGAATGGAAAGCGTTATGGGAAAAAAGGCTCGATCAATTAGAAAAGTTTTGGCAATCACAAGTGATGAACCACCCTTCAGATGTATTCGATCAATTGTTTATTGAATCCTTCCCGTATTACTTAGGAGTTGCAGAAAATGCCATTCAATATGTTGTCGATACAGAAATGGATGATACGCCGCAACTAACGGATGCAGCAACAATTTGCCAAGAACGATTCACACCTTTATTATGGCATCAAACGAAGCGTCTCAAACTTCCTTTTGATTGGGTGTATGATCACCCGAGTCGAGATATTGCAGAATGGATCCGCCATATGACGATAGAAAAAAAGAAAGACTGGGAGCAAACAATCGTTCAATTTGTTACGGATTATGAACGGAATTATTCGCTATCCTCATTTGGCTGGCGCTTATTATTTGCAAGGCTCCTGTTCCCGCTGCACTATTTTGAAACGGTCGAACGATATTACCAAACTGGAAACGAAGAACAAAAAAGCATATATAGAGATCGCTTAGAAGCCATTTTACACGATGTGAACCGCTCAGAGCAATTTATGAAGCATTTTTATGGTTCGCTTCGTTTACCAGTAGATAAGCTTGGGATTAGAAAATTAGATTGGTTATCTTAAAAATATAAAAAAGAGACCGAGTGAGGTCTCTTTTTTATATACCACAATTTTATGTAATACATTATGCCCCTACCTGCTGATCTGTACATATATTTAAAACGAATTGATGCTTTTCGAGCTTTTCATTTACTTTACCCAATAATTCTTGCTGGATTTCTTTAAATAAAAATTGATAGCTTGTATTCCACGTTGGTATAGCGGATGAAAGGCCTAATAAATACTCTTTTTTCTTTTCTAGTTCTTGAATTGTTAAAAAAGTGTTCCCCATTTTTGGCATGTGTCGTCCCCCTATGTTTTTTACTTTATATGTGTGAACGATTCACTATATAGTATTAATTATCGCATTTTTTGAGAGGGATTTCCAATTTTGTTTTATGATGTTAACGGATAAATGTGATTTGAATAAAAAAAGGAGACCAAATTTGGTCTCCTTTTAGCAAGTGACTTTGAACGAGCCGCTTCCGCTTTTAGATTAATATCCAGCTCCAGCGGCTAAAATGTTCGGTGGCTTCGCTTCTTCCGCTGAGGCAAAAAACGCCTCTATGTCAGAAGCTCCATCCCCCTCACATTTTGAACGAGCCGCTTCCGCTTTTAATTAAAATACTTGTTCTACTTCGATAACGCCTGGTACTTCTTCAAGTAACGCGCGCTCGATACCAGCTTTTAGTGTGATTGTAGAACTTGGGCAGCTTCCGCATGCACCCATAAGGCGTAGTTTTACGATACCTTCTTCAATGTCTACTAATTCAACGTCTCCGCCATCGCGAAGTAAGAATGGACGTAATTTATCTAATACTTCTAATACTTGTTCTTGCATATGTGGGTTTTCCATTTTTATCGACTCCTTTCATCAGTTTTATTATAATCAAGATAGAGGGGAAAATCTATTTTTTCTCTTCTTGTTTTATTGTCGAAATTTTGTATCGTGTTTTTTCAGTATAGGGGTATGGAATCATGCCCATCAACTTAAAAGTGTTAACTATCCCCAAAAGTAAAAAATGCCATCCTTTCTTTATATTCGTGATAGAATATAAAGAAATTGAATGTTTTTTCTTAATATTAG